>JBDTPR010000229.1:0-9465 GCA_039932635.1 Candidatus Solibacter sp. | reverse complement strand
ACTTTTTATCTTCGAAGAAGAACTGCTGTATAGAGCCAAGGCGAGTCTCGTTGAAGATGTCGTGACGGCGCCATGTCTTGCCGCCGTCCGTGGTCATCAGCGTGAAGGGATCCTGCGGCAAGGGCGAGAAAGAGATCCCGGTGGTCCAGCCAGTCTCCACATCGGCGAACTGCAGATGGTCAAGCGCGGCGCCGCGCACGCGCTCGTGGACCTCGCGCCAGGTGAGGCCATTGTCGTCGCTGCCCAGCAGAATTGTGAAAAGGGTAGCGTTACCAGTATGAATGTTACCCACCGTAAACAGGCGTATGCCGGTGGACTCAAGCCCGGACAGTTCGAGGTACACGGGGCAGGGGTCGTCCTCTGAGCAGGTGAGTCCCGCGATGCGCACATCTTCCTCGGTGCACTTGAAAGGCACCAGTATTGGCTTGCCGTTGTACTGTAAGACGGGGTTTACCACTACCAGGGGCGCGGGAGGCGTGGCGGCGGGTGGCTCGTCCTGCGCCATCAAGGCAGTGCCTAACACGAGGAGTGTGGAAACCTTTAACATGACTCTAAAGGGCTAGATTGACTTGGCTATAATGCTCAAAAAGATTTGGTAAACCACTGTAACTTCCCTAAACCCTTTTCCCGTCTTCTTATTAAATCCCCGTTACGACAGCGGGCGCACTCACCCCTATCACCCAAACCGCGCCCGCTTTTACTTCTCCTGGGTGAGACAAAACAGTTACTCATCGAACATACCTTCAAACAAGGTGGTACTCAGATACCGTTCCGCGGCATCCGGCAGTACGGTCACGATCGTCTTCCCCGCAAATTCAGGCAGTTTCCCCAAGCGCACCGCAACCGCCGCAGCAGCTCCGCACGAAATGCCACCGAGAATCCCTTCTTCTTTCGCCAGGCGGCGCGCCATCTCGATACTCTCTTCGTTGGAAATTAATTCCAGGCGATCGACCATGGACACGTCGAGCGTGTCGGGAATGAACCCCGCGCCGATTCCCTGAATTTTGTGCGGACCCGGAGCCAGGGGTTTACCCGCCAGGTGCTGGCTGATCACCGGGCTGTTCTGCGGCTCGATTCCCACCGAGAGAATCTGCTTCCCCCGATCTTTTTTGATATAACGCGACACTCCGCTGATCGTCCCGCCAGTGCCGATGCCGGAGACCAGCACATCGATGGTACCGTCGGTGTCTTCCCAGATTTCCGGCCCGGTAGTCCGGAAGTGAATCTCAGGATTGGCGGGATTCTTGAACTGCTGTAGCAGCAGGAAGCGCTTGGGGTCGGCCGCCACCATCTGTTCAGCCTTGGTGATGGAGCCGGCCATTCCCTCGGAACCCGGCGTCAGCACCAGATTCGCACCCAGCGCCTTGAGCACCTTGCGCCGTTCAATGGACATGGTTTCCGGCATGGTCAGGTGGATCGGGTAACCGCGGGCGGCGGCCACAAATGCCAGCGCGATCCCGGTGTTCCCGCTGGTGGGTTCCACCAGTTCGCGACCGGCTTTCAGGACGCCTCGCTTCTCAGCGTCCCACACCATGGAGGCTCCGATGCGGCACTTCACGCTGTAGGCGGGATTGCGCCCCTCGATCTTGGCCACCACGATGGCCCCGCCGCCGTCGGTGACGCGGTTCAGGCGGATCAGAGGGGTGCGTCCGATGCTCAGCGAATTATCGTCGTAGACTCGCAAATTAGATCTCCCAATTCAGGACATATTTGTTCTGCTTTTCCTGCCAGGTGCGCAGCAGGTCGGCAAAGGTAGTCTTGTCGATCACGTTGCTGATCGCCAGATCCACCTCTTCCCACATTCCGGAGAATGGCGTGGCGGCGCCTTTGCGGCGATCGCGGCTCTTGCCCTGCTGCGGACCCTCGACGTAGCGCAGCACTTCGCCCACGGTGATCGATTCGGCCGGCCGGGCCAGCAAGTAACCGCCCTCGGCGCCGCGTCGCGATTCCACGAAACCGCCCTGTTTGAGGCTCGCCAGGATCAATTCCAGGAATTTCTGCGGAATCTGTTGTCGCTGTGCGATATCCGCGATCCGAATCGGCTCGCCGGCCCGGCGCGAGGCCAGATCGAGAATGGCTTGGAGCGCGTATTCACCTTTTACGGAATTGTGCATGGGTAGGCCGCAATCACCTGTATCTCACTAGAGATTGTATACATGGTGCGGAGGAGACGCAATGCGGCTGTAGGCCGAAGCGCACTAAAGTTTTCCCAAATACCTGACGATATGAGTCGCATGTTTGAGTGGAAAAACGACTTCGCAACTGGAATTGGGAGCATCGATGCGCAGCATCAGAGCTTGTTCGCCATCGGCCGGGAATTGTATGCGGCGATGAGCGAGGGACAGGGTAAGACCGTTCTCGGACGGATACTGGAGCGCCTGGTGCAGTACACCACGGTTCATTTTGCGCATGAAGAGCGGCTGATGAAACGGCACAGCTATCCGGGTTTCGCCGTCCACAAGGCACAGCACGATGCGCTGATCAAGCAGGTATTGGGATTGCAGACGGAATACCAGGCGGGCCGGGCGACCCTGGCGGTGCCGGTGCTCCACTTCCTGAAGGACTGGCTGGAAAAACACATCCAAAAAACCGATATGGCGTATATTGAATGCCTGAAAGCGAACAAGGCGGCGTAGGCTTCCAATCAGGCGATTCCGAAGAGCTTGAAGTATTTTTCGGGAAGGTGGGTCGGGCGCATGGCCTTGGAAACGAACACGTGCTTGGTGTACCCGGTGGCCAGGCGGCGGTCGTCTTCGGCACGGCGCATCTCGTACTGGAAGATCACCATTCGTGACCCGGCCTTCTCGATCCAGGTCCGCACGATCACCTCGTCGTCATAGCGGGCGGGGTGGCGATACTGGCAATTGGCTTCGGCGACCGCCAGGAAGATGCCGTCGTCGATTTCCATGTCCCGGTAGTTGAAACCGCGGGCCTTACAGAGTTCCACGCGGCCCACCTCCATCCAAACCAGGTAATTGGCATAGTAGACCACGCCCATCTGGTCGGTCTCGGCATAGCGCACACGCAGGCGGCTTTCGGTTTCCGGAGGCATTTTGGAACATTGATTGTAACCCGGCGCAACCTGAAGCCCGTCCGGAAGCGTCTGTTATACTGAGAGTTACCTGCCAACCATGCATGCGCGAGTTCTGTTTTTCGGAATGTTGCGGGACATTGTGGGGATGTCCAGCGAAGAAGCCGATTTCCCCGACGATGCCGACCTGCAATCTGTCTTCACCGCCTACGCGGTGCGTTTTCCGCGCCTCGGCGAATTGGCGCGAAGCATCGTAATGGCCCGGAATCAAGAGTTTGCGGATCCGGCCACGAAGCTCGCCGAGGGCGATGAAGTAGCCTTTTTGCCCCCGGTGAGCGGTGGACGCAATACCGATCCGCTGGAACTCCGTGAGGCCGGCAATTATTTCGCCCTGACCCGGCACGCCATCGACCTCCGCGGCGTGACAGCGCACCTGCTCACCGGCGCCGAGGGCGCCGTAGTCACCTTTGAAGGCACGGTCCGCAACAACACCAAAGGACGCGCCACCCGCTTCCTGGACTACGAGTGCTACGAATCCATGGCGCTGAAAATGATGGCGCAGATCGGCCGCGAGCTGGTTGCGGCCCATCAGATCGAACGCGTGGCCATGGTCCACCGGCTGGGTAGGATGCTGATCGGCGAAACCAGTGTCGCCGTCATCGTGACCTCTCCGCACCGCCGCGCTGCCTTCGAGGCGGCGCTGGAAGGCATCAATCGCCTCAAGAAGATCGTCCCCATCTGGAAGAAGGAGTACTTCGTGGATGGCGAGGTCTGGGTGGAGGGAGAGTGGGATGACAATCTCCGTTCCGCGGGTTAAAGCCGCCCTCTACCTCGCCGCAGCCCTTTGCGCGGCCGCCGTCCTGGCGCAGGAGACGCCGAAATTCAGCAGCACCGTCAGCCTGGTGCGGGTGGTGACCACGGTCCGCACGCAGGCCGGCGAGATCGTCGGCACCCTCAACAAGGACCAGTTCGAGGTCTACGACAACGGCGTCAAGCAGCAGGTTTCGGTCTTCGAGCACCAGACCGAACAGGCGCTCTCCGTAGTCCTGATGGTGGACACCAGCGGTTCCACGGCCAAGGAACTGAAATACGAGGCCGACTCCGCCTCACGCTTCTTCCGCGCCCTGCTGGGCGAAGGCAATACGCAGGATACCGCTGCGCTGTATACCTTCAACTGGGAAGTGCGCGAACAGCAGCCGTTCACGCGCGATCTGCGGGGATTGGATAGTCGCCTGAAACTGTTGCACGGCGAAGCCGGCACCGCGATGTACGACGCCGTGTACCTGGGCGCGCAGCGCCTGGAGCCGCGTCCCGGACGCAAAGTCATCGTAGTGATCACCGATGGCGGCGATACGGTGAGCAAAATGAGCGTGCACAAAGCGCTCGAAGCCGCGCAATTGGCCGACGCAGTGATCTACGCGATTGTGGTCATGCCCATCACCAACGATGCGGGTCGCAATACAGGTGGCGAACACGCGCTTGAATTCATGGCGCGCGGCACCGGCGGGCGGACCTTCCAACCCACCGTGGGTCCGGAACTCGACAAGGCCTTCAACGCCATCATTACGGAACTGCGCACCCAGTATCTGCTCGGCTATTATCCCAAAGACGTCCCGCCCACCAAGGAACGCTTCCATAAGCTTGAGGTTCGGGTGCGGCGCCCAGATTTGCGGGTATCGGCGCGCAACGGCTATTATGGGGAAGCGGAGGGCGGGCACGTTGGATCCCCGGAAGAACGCATCACCGTGTCGCCCGACCGGCAGCAGAAGCCTACAAAAAAGCGTTAGGAGAAGCCACTACGCCACCCCCTGGAAAGTCCGCACGCGCCCCGGAACAAACGTTTGAAGAGGCCAAGTATCTCAAACAGTTGATCGAGCATTCGACGCCGGTCCGGGTCAGATTAGAAGATGGAGAAGAAGTGGTTGGCATCATCGAGTACTACGACCAATCCTTCATCCGGCTCACCCGCAAGGGCGATTCCAACCTTTTTATTTTCAAACACGACATCAAATACATCTCGGAAGAAGCTTAAGGCGTGGCATACCTGGAAACAGCGGTAGAGATCGCGCGCGAAGCCGGCGCGCTGTTGGCCCATTACTTTGAGAAGCGCGTCGCCTTTGAACTGAAGGGCGATTTCGACCTGGTGACCGAGGCCGACCGGGCCAGCGAGAAACTCGTGGTGGAGCGACTGCGCACCCACTTCCCGACTCACGGCATCGTGGCGGAGGAGGGCGGCGGCCATGAAAGTCCCTCCGAGTACCGGTGGTTCGTCGATCCGCTGGACGGTACCACGAATTTCGCGCATAGTTTTCCCGTCTTCAACGTCACGCTGGGACTGGAAAAGGCCGGGGAGATCATCGCTGGGGTTATCTACGATCCGCTGCGCCAGGAGATGTTTACCGCCGAACGCGGCGCAGGCGCGTACCTGAATAATCGGAAAATCAGGGTGTCCGGCGCCAAACGGCTGGAAGATAGCTTGGCCTCAACCGGTTTTCCCAGCCGCAAACGCCACCAGAACGTCAATATTCATTTCTATCACCAGATGGCGATGGCATCCCATGGCGTGCGCCGCACCGGGTCCGCCGCCATCGACCTCGCGTATGTGGCCGCGGGGCGCCTGGATATCTTCTGGGAGTTCGGATTGAAGCCGTGGGATATGGCGGCAGGCACTCTCCTGGTTACAGAAGCCGGCGGTATGATTTCGAACATGGAAGGCGCCGCTCACAGCGTAACTGCCTCCGAACACTTGCTCGCCGATAATGGCGCCCTGCACGGCCAGATACTAACACTTTTCAGCGAAGTGTTTCGCGGTGATTTTCGACAACCTATTCCTCAAATCCAGTAGTCTTGCGCCCACCTAACTCAGTGGTATAATACCGTACCTTTCTCTTAACCATTTTCGGTTATGATCGTCTGGTAGCTCGATGGCGGTCACTCAGAGGAGTTACTCCCGGTTGGCGAGATACTGCTACGCACCAGCCTGCATAGCAGTAGCGGTATTCCTACGCTGGAGCCTTACCCCTGTAATCGGGACGCATTTCCCCTACCTTCTCCAGTTCGTGGCAGTACTTTTTTGCGCCCGATATTGGGGCTTCGGCCCCAGCATATTAGGGATGGCGGTGGCTCTTATCGTTCCGGTCAGCCAAGCCGCTAATTCAACGCGGGGTATCGAAGGATACTGGGTCAGTTTGAGCTTAGTAACAGCGTTCTGCGCATTTGTCTGCTGGCTGCTGGACCGGCAGTCACGGATGCGCACCGAAGTAGTAACCACGTCACTACTCGCCCGCCAGCGGCTGGAGCAACTCGATATCGAAGTGGCGCAGCGCAAACGTGAGGAAGAGTTATCGGCGCAGCTTCGCGCGGTGGTGGAATCGAGCGACGATGCAATCGTTTCCACCAGCCTGGACGGCATCGTCTCCAATTGGAATCACGGGGCTGAAATGCTGTACGGCTACACCGCGCAGGAAGCCGTCGGCAAGCCGATTTCGCTGATGCTGCCGGACGGCCGCCAGAACGAGGAGAAGGAGATCATCGAGCGCATCCGGCATGGCGTGCGAGTAAAGCATTTCGAGAGTGTCCACCTGCACAAGGACGGAAGGCAGATTCCGGTCGCCCTCACCGTGTCGCCCATTCGAGACACCCAGGGCGTCGTCACCGGTGTATCGCACATCGCGCGCGATGTTAGCGAGCGCAAGCAATTCGAGGAACAACTGCTGGCTACCCAAAAGCGGGAAAGCTTAGGAGTGCTGGCCGGCGGGTTGGCGCACGATTTCAATAATCTGCTGACCGGCGTGATGGGCAACGCGAGCCTGGCCCTGGAAGATCTCGGCCCTGAGCATCCGGCAAGAGCGCGGCTGAATGACGTTCTGGTGGCCAGTGAGCGCGCAGCCCTGCTGGTGCGGCAGATGTTGGCCTACGCTGGCAAAGGCCGCTTCGTGGTGGAGCCCCTCGACCTGTCGGAACAGATCAGGGAGATCGTACCGTTGATCCGAACTTCCGTGCCCGCCCAGGTCAGGCTCGAACTGCAGTTGTCGGCGAGCCTGCCGCTGGTGCAGGCGGACGCAGCCCAGATGCAGCAACTCCTGATGAATATGCTGATCAACGCCGCCGAAGCGATTGGGCCCGAACAGGGTTCCGTGTCCATCTCCACGTGGGCGCGCCAGAGCGACGGGGAGGCGGAAGTAGTTCTGCAGATCAAGGACACCGGGTGCGGCATGGACGATGCTACCAACGCGCGTATCTTCGACCCGTTCTTCACCACCAAATTCCCCGGCCGCGGGCTCGGGCTAGCCGCCGCGTACGGCATTATCCGCGGACATGGCGGCTCGGTTTCGGTGGAGAGCACATGCGGACAGGGCAGCAGTTTCACGGTGGTCTTCCCCGCCAGCGGCGCGGAGACGAACGAGATCCCGCCGGCCCCTCCTGTCGGCGTCCCGACCGGAAGGCGCAATGTGCTGGTTGTGGACGATGAGGAGATGGTGCGCAACATGGCGCGCGTCATGCTGGAGCGCGCGGGTTACCACGTGGAGACAGTCCCGGACGGCCGTCAGGCGGTCGAACGGTTCTCCGCACGCCCCACCCATTTCGATGCCGTGCTGCTCGACCTGACGATGCCGGTGATGGACGGGCAGGAGGCGTTGCAGCGGATTCACGCAATTCGCCCCAAAATGCCGGTAATTCTGTCCAGCGGGTTCAGCGAGGACGAGGCTCTGCGCCGGTTTGAGGGCCGGGGTCTCGCCGGCTTCCTGCAGAAACCGTACACAGCTTCGGCACTGGCGCGCAAAATGGGGCAGGCGACCGGCGGCAGCCCGGTGAGAAACGGATCCTGAGCAAATAACGCCGGGCGCTAGCGAACCTGAAAATCGATCACCTGCACGACGGTATCGGACCGGCCTTTCGGAGCCAGCAAATCGCGCACCGTCACCTGCAAGATATAATCGCCTGGCGGAACGTGATCGTTCAACACGAGTCTTCCGCTGATTTGCCGGCGCGTGCCGCGTGGTGCTTCTTCGAAACTCACCGGGAAGATCGCGCCCTCCAGCACGGTGCGCGTTCCAGACAACACCCTGGTCTGCATTTCGAGCTCGGCCTTGCGGTCGGCCGAGCTTTCGTTGATGCTGGTGTAGCCGAAGTTGAGCGTGCCGCCCTGGCGGAACGTGCGCGCGGTGGGGTCATTCGTCCGATCTCCGAGCAGCACCAACCCGCCGATTCCGAACCGGCTCTGTCTCAGGTCCGGAACGTCAATCCACTGAGCGGCAGAGCCTGTGCGATCGCTGCCCTCGTCGGCGACCACAGCTTGAACCTGCCAACCACCGGGCCCCGGCAGCCTCAGCTCGAAGTTGGTGAGGATCCCCTTATCCACGGCAAGACGCATTTCATCGGGCTTCAGAACCAGCTTCAGTTCGCGCCGCAGGGGCCCCTGACTGTTCACGGCCTCCTGGTAGATAATGAGGTCTATCATCGCGCCGCCATGGAAGATGCCGTCGAGGTCGCGGGTGAAGGTGAAGTCTCGCGGATCCAGCACCAGAGCTGCCTGCACGACCGGCGTGTCCCGCTGATCGATTACCGCCGCACTCAAACGGGCGCGTAGCGTAAAGCTCCCGAATGGCGATCGCAATGCCCGGTTGTAGATCGCCGCATAGTTCTCGGGCAGCAGAGAATCGGTGGGGGGCACGAACCGCACATAGCCCATGCGGGGCCGCAGAGTGATTCCGGCACGCAGCATCTTGACCTCGGCCGGATTGGCCGCCGACCAGCGACCCATGGGATCGATTGCGTCCTCATCCTGCGCGATGCCGATCGCGTAGTAGCTCTGCTCCTGATCGAGAACGTCGCCAAGTTCGCCGCCGAAACCGCCTCCCGTTTCGCGCGCTAACGCAGCCAGCGGGCAGGCCGCCGCAATGTCGCCAATCGCCGCCCCGCCGGGACGCAACGTATAGACCGCCGCGCCGGCGAGGTTAGCCGCATGACGGAGATCCGACGGCGCAGCGCCTCTAGGCGCCGGACCACACGGGTTCTCCGTGAGCACCGCTACCACTTTGCGGCCCGCAACGCCGGCCAACCCGTCGATCGCGAAATTCAGGGTCTGCCACGTGGCGCGGCCTGCCAACACGGGCGTAGCGACGCCGCCCAAATAGTGAAGGCTGTCGATCGCGCTATTCAAAATTCGGGAATCTCCGCTCAGTTGACGCAGCACGCCTGTGCCTCCGCTGGCCCGCAGAATCGCCATACGCCCGCCGGATGCCGTCACCCTGCCTGCCGCCGCGCGCAGCGTCTCGCGCACGGCAACGACACCTTCCGGCGAAAGTCCTACGTCATCCACCACCACGACGACGGTG
Source organism: Candidatus Solibacter sp. (assembly GCA_039932635.1). Taxonomy (GTDB): domain Bacteria; phylum Acidobacteriota; class Terriglobia; order Bryobacterales; family Bryobacteraceae; genus Solibacter. The sequence continues at coordinate 96 of JBDTPR010000229.1, read as the reverse complement.
CGGCGATTCTCATCCGGGGTCAACAGCAGAGCGGGCTGCAACCCAACTGCGGTGGCCGCGGAATGCAGCACGGTGTCGAACCTGGTGAAGGAGACG
>JBDTPR010000228.1:0-9467 GCA_039932635.1 Candidatus Solibacter sp. | reverse complement strand
AAAAGCACACGCGATCAGAACTGCCACGTACGTCAGCGAAGTACCCAGATCCGGCTGTTTCATCACCAGCGCGGTAGGCACGAGCACCAACCCTGCCAACTTCAGCATCTCCCGAATCTCCAGTTCATCGGTACGCAATTCGGTGAGATAGCGAGCTACCAACAATATTATCACCAGCTTGACGAATTCCGATACCTGCAAATGGACGCCGAAGCCAACCGGAATCCAGCGCTTGGAGCCGTACGTCTTCTCACCGACCAGATAGGTAAAGAGCAGCATTACCACGCTACCGATATACATCCAAGGAACGTAATGCAGCAGGGAATGATAGTCGATAGCCGTTACCAGCCACATCAGGACCAGGCCACCGAGCACGTAAATGATCTGTTTCCACCAAGCCGAGGTGTAATCCGTATCGCGGGTAGCGCTGAAAATTTGCAGTACACCGACGCCGCAGATCAGCAGCGAGATCAGTAGCACCGTCCAATCGATGTCGCGGGTCGAGAGGTATTTGGCCATAGATCAGTGGGGCAGGACTCCCGTGCGAGCGTCCGGGACACCCAGGCTGAGCGCGGCCACGGTGCGGTTCTGATTCTGCTGGAGCTGGGTAATGCGTTCTTTCTTATCGAAGTGGGCCTTCAGAACGTCGCGCACGATAGCGGCGGCGAACTGGCCGTGAGCGCCGTGTTCGAACAACGCCACCACGACGATTTCCGGGTTATCGCGCGGAGCGAAGCCCACAAACCAGGCGTTGTCCTTCATGTCCTTGGCGACTCCGGCGCCGCCCGCCTTCATGAAGTCGTTGGATGCCAGCTGCGCGGTTCCGGTTTTGCCGCAGACGTCCAGGTGCGGCAGCGCCGCACGCACTCCGGTCCCGCCTTCGTTGACCACCCCGTACATGCCGCTGATGACTGCCTTCACATGGTCTGGATTGAGCGTCCACTCGGCCATTTTTACCTGGTCTGCAGGTTTCTTCACCATGTGGGGGTCGAACCACTTACCGCCCACCGCCAACCCGCCGATGGCGCGAGCCAGTTGCAACGGCGTCACGGTGAGGGCTCCCTGTCCGATGGCCACCGAGGGCGTTTCGCCCGGATACCACTTGGTGCGGTAATAGCGCAGCTTCCATTTTTCCGACGGCATGAGGCCCGATTTCTCGTGCGGAAGATCGATGCCCGTAGGATGGCCGAAGCCCACCAGGTCGCCATAGAATGCCAGATTTTCGATCCCCATTTTGGCGCCGAGCGTGTAGAAGTAGACGTCGCAGGAGTGCACAATGCCGCCGTGCAGCGATTGCGTGCCGTGGCCCCTCGGTTCCCAGCATCGCTGGTAACGGTCGTAGAGCTTGACGCCGCCGCCACAGCGGGTGGACCAGTGCTCGTCGATTGTGCCGGTCTCGAGTCCGGCCAAGGCGACAATCGGTTTGAAGGTGGAACCGGGCGCGAGTTCTGCCTGGATGGCGCGATTCAACATCGGATGCTCGGGATTGTCGGCGATCTCGCGCCAGTCCTTGGTACGTATGCGGACCGCGAATTTGTTGGGATCGAAGGTGGGGCGGCTGACCATGGCCAGCACTTCCCCGCTGCGCGGATCGAGGGCCACGACGCTGCCGTTGCGGCCATCCATCGCCAACTCGGCCACCGTCTGCAGGTCCAGATCGATGGTCAGTTGGAGGTCCTTGCCCTCCACGGCTTTCTTGGTGGCCAGGGTTTGCCGCACCTGGCCGCGGTTATCGACAACGACCTGGCGCTGGCCGTCCACGCCCATCAACGTGTCGTTGTACTGCTTCTCGATTCCGAATTTGCCGACCACGTCACCCTGGTTGTACTTGGCGAATTCCGCCAGATCAAGTTCCTGCTCGCTGATTTCACCGGTGTAGCCGATGACGTGGGCGAGCATGCCATCGCGCGGATAAAGGCGGCGGGGCGTCTGGATCAGGACCAGCTCCGGGAAAAAATCGTGATGCGAATCCACGAAGGCGAGATCGGCGGGGGTGAGTTCGTCCTTGATGGTTACGGTGACGTACTTGGGCTGTTTGCGCATGCGCTGCATGCGTGCGGAGAGCTCCGTGAAGTCCAGATCGAGGCCTTGGGCGATGGGGCGAAGATGTTCGTCCTTGGCCGATTCGCGCGCCAAAAGCAGGCTGAACGACGAGTGGTTGTCCACGATGACGCGCCCGTCGCGGTCAAGAATCCGGCCTCGGGGACCGGGGATGGGCACGCTCTTGATGCTGTTCTGTTGCGCGCGCTCGCCGTAAAACTCCGGATTCTGTACCTGGAGCCGCCAGAAACCGGAGATCAGAAAGAGGAACGTAATGACCGTCGTGTACTGGAATACAGCAATCTTACCGGCCGCAAAGCGCGTATCGTCGCGCAGGGGGGGCTTATCGGAGAGCTGGTTTTCGAGATTTGGGTCGGTCGGGGGAAGGGTCACAAACTAAACGGATAGCCCGCTCATTGCTTATTCTAGCAGCAGCTTCAGGTCGATTGACGCAGCCATGGCCATATACCCGGCGCGATTGGGGTGGAGTTTGTCGCCTGGACCGCCGATGGTGCTGTCGGGAACAAACTCGGGGCGCAGCTCGCCGGTGGCCGGGTTGTCGGTGGCGCGGTCGAAATCGGCGACGCCGTCGAACACGCTGCCCGTGCGGATGAATTGATTCAACGCGCGGCGTTTCTGGTCCTCTTCAACGCTCCCATGTGTGGCGCTGGTATTGCCGAGCGCCGAGACCACGGTCGCGCCGATCAGGCGGACGCCTGGGATCGCCTTACGCAAGCGCGCGACAATTTCGCGCATTCCGGCCTCAACCGCCTCGGCGGTGGCATTGGCGCCGAAATCGTTGATGCCTTCGAGCCAGATCACGGCCGAGACGCCGGAGAGTCCGATGACATCGCGCTCCAGGCGCTGCCCGGCCGCGGGTCCGCCGGAGAAGGGCTTTTGCACGGTGTATTCCGCGGGGCCAAGCACCTGATTGCCGCCGATGCCGGCGTTGACCACCGAGACGCGATTTCCATAGGCGGCGTGCAGACGGCGGGAGAGCGCGTTGGGCCAGCGGTCGTCGCCGTTTAATGTGGAGGCGGTGCCGTCGGTGATGGAGTCGCCGAAGGCCACGACGACGCGGGTGTTGGAAGGCGCCATGACATCGACGGCGTCGAGGAAATACCAGGAGGTGGTGGTGTAGGGGAAGGCGGACTCGTCGTCGAGTTGGCCCTTGGCTCCGTCGCCGGGGGCCGTCAGGTAGGAAGTGGTGAGGGCCTTGGCGTGCCACGTCATGCGGCCGCTTTCGCCCGGTATGTGGAAGCTGACGGCGAGTTTGCGGCCGGCAAGCAGGGCGCTGGCGGAAGCGAAAGGGAGGTCGACAGGGTCGCTCCAGGCGGCTGCGCCGGGCGCGATGGTGACGGCTGATTTGGCGCCGAAGCGGACGGATTGATTGGTGTTGGGTACGAGGGCTCCACCGGTGAGGTGGAGCGCGGCGAAGACGCCGTCAAAGGTGACTGGGCGATCGCCGAAGACGTTGCTGAAGTGGAGGCGGATGCGTTTTCCCCAGAGGTCGGGTTGGACGATGAGGCGGAAGGTTTGGTCGCGCGCTCCGGTTTCGGCCGCTGGGAAGGCGAAGCGCAGATTGGGCTGCGCGGACGCATTGCCGGCGGGATAAGGTCCGTGCACGGAGGCTGCCCACGTCGCCACCCATTTTTCAGCGGAGGCCGCCGACGCGGCGAAAGCGCTACAGAGGAGAAGGCTTACCAGGCGCATCACGGCGTTAGGTTAGCAGATGGGGGCCTCAATTATGCGACTGAAAGCGTCAGCCTGCCGTTAGGCCTACTCCGCGGCGTTGGCTCGATCACGATGTGGACGTCGGCCCAGTCGCGTCAGGCATTCGAGCAAACGATGCTCCGAGATACCGCGAAACTGGCCCTTCAAGAGTGCCGAGACTTTGGGCTGCGTGAATCCCAGGATCTCCTGGGTTTGGGTAAGTGCCCGACGCCGAATGATTTCGCCAATTTTGGCCGCCAGCTGTGCTTTCACCAGCATGCTCTCACTGTCGGGAAACCCAAGGTCGGCATAAACGTTGCCTGAGCCTTCTTCGACGGCGATGCCTTGCACGATACGTTGCGTCTTCATCGCGATAACTCCTTGGCGATTTGCGCTGCCACCCTAAGGCGCTGGCGAATCAGCTCTATGTCCGACTGTGTCGTCTGCGCGCCCCTCTTGGACTTCTTTTGAAAGACATGCAACACGAAGACCGCACTTTCGAACCGTGCCGTATAAACGGCCCGATAGGTATTCCGATCCCAATCTCGACAACCTCCAGGACGCCGGCGGAACCGAAGCCCTTCAACGGCTTGGCTTGCTCATGTTTCTTGCCCTCCTGGGCCAGATAAAGGGCGAAACCAAAAAGGTGTGTCACTCGATCAGGCAGGGAGAGCAAATCACGTTTCGAACTCCCCACCCATTGCAGCCGCTTCACAGACGGAGGCTTATCCATCCAGGCTACTTATACCCGAATTGGTATATCCGGGAGCGGCAAGGTGGATTTTCGGAGGGGTGAAGACGCGCGGCCAGTCGGGTTGCCGCGGGCTATGCAACCGCTAGGGTCACTTCGCCGCCCTCCGGGGCGGCAAAAATGAGCCTCCGCAAAACGGAACTTTATAGCCCATTTCCCGCAATTGCAGTCTAGAGGGCGAAAACTCCGGCATGATCGTGGAAATCGAACAGGACCAGACTTGGATGCTCGCCTTTCAGGCAGGCGACCGGGGCAGTTTCGAGCGCATCGTGGAAGCCTATCGCCGCCCTGTAATCAGCCACATCTACCGCCTGATACGCGATGTGCCGGTAGCCGAAGAACTCGCGCAGGAGGTCTTCCTGCGCGTCTATCGTGCCCGCGGCTACCAGCCGACGGCGAAATTCCGCTCCTGGATCTTCCGCATTGCCGGCAACCTGGCGCTCAACTGGCTGCGCGATCACCGGCACGAGGCCCACCATCAGCGCCTGGACCATCCACCGGCGCAATCCCGCCCGCGCGAACCGCGCGCCCGCATGCTGAATATCGAGGAATTCCTGGTGAAGGATTCGCGGCTGGCGGAAGTCCGCGCCGCCATTGAGGAACTGCCGCCCAATCACCGCGCCGCCGTCCTGATGCACAAGTATCAGGAGATGGACTACAACGAAATGGCGCAGGCCTTGAACTGCTCCATCCCGGCGATCAAGTCGCTCCTCTTCCGCGCCTACGAAAACCTGCGCAAACGGCTCTCCCACCTCGACCCCATGGCGCACCAACCCGCCGCCTGACCCTACAACCTGTGGCTTGATTCCACAGGCGCCGCATGATACCTGTGTGTCCGTTGGCCTACATAAAGGAGACCACAGCATGCAAAGACGCGACTTGCTGAAATCCGCCGCGGTTGGCGCCGGACTCACGATTCTGCGAAGCGGCACGCTTCGCGGACAGAACGCCCCCAGTAATAAACTCAACATTGCCCTGATGGGCGTGTGGGGTCGCGGAACCGCGCACTATAACGTGTTGCGCAACGAAAACGTGGTCGCCCTCTGTGACGTCAACGAGAACCGCACCAAGGAAGCCGCCGCGATCTTCCCCAAAGCCAAGGCCTACTGGGACTGGCGCCAGGTCATGGACCAGAAGGACGTGGAGGCCGTTATCATCTGCACGGCGGACCATCACCACGCCTTCATCGCCAATTGGGCGATGAACCGCAATATGCACGTGTATTGCGAGAAGCCCATGGGCATCAGCGTGGAAGAAGTCCGGACGCTGCGTTCGAATTATCAAGCTAAGAAGAGCAAGGTGGCCACCCAGCACGGCACGCAACGCCACGCCTACCCGAACTTCGAGCGGATTCGCGAATTGATTCTCGACGGCGCCATCGGCGAACTCAAAACGATTCACGGTTGGGACGCACGCCAACTTCCCCGCCCTGGTTATCCCGTAGCCGAGGGCACGGCGCCCTCCTTCATGCACTACGAACAGTGGATCGGACCCTCGCCTTACCACCCGTATAGCCCGCAATATTTCGGCGGTTCCAGCGGCTTGAACTGCCTCTTCTGGAATATGTACCGCGATTTCGGAGTCGGACAGATGGGCGACATGGGAGCGCACACCATGGACCTGCTTTGGAACTCGATCGATGCCGGAGTGCCCACCGGGATCGAGGTCGATACCGACGTCAGCGATAAGTACGATCCCAATATCTGCCCGGTCAAACTGAAAGTCACCTTCGACCATCCGGCCAATAGCTGGCGCGGACCGATCCAGGTGGTGTGGTATCAGGGCGGCCTCAAGCCCCCGGCCCCGAAGGGTTACGTCGACTTCACGCGCGTTGGCAATGGCGCGATCTTCGAGGGCACCAAGGGTTCGATCTTCGCCGATTTCACCAGCCGTATCATCATCCCGAACAACGACGATGGCGACCTGACTTATTACAAACGCCGCGCCCCTGCCGATCGCCTGCCCCTGATCGGCGGCACCGGACAGGTCACGCAAGCAGCAGCGCGACCGGTCGGTGCCCCGCCGGCGGGTGGCGGTCGTGGCGCGGGCGGCGGACGCGGTGCGGGTGGCGGACGCGGCGCTTTGCCGGCGGGCTTCAGCGCCAATCCCGTGGCCGATCCCGGACCCAGCGGCTTCCCCGTCATCCAGATGAATGCGGAGGGAATTCCGGCCGCGCTCGCCATGCCGAATGGCAACGTGCAGGCCATCCTCGCCGCGGAGCATGCCGGTACGCCGCGTCCCGCCGGGGGCGACGTCTTCCAGCAGGAATGGCTGGATGCCTGCAAGGGCAAGAGCAACGGCGTCACCCACGGGATTAGCAGCAAGACGCACTGCGACTTTGAATATTCCGGGACCATGATCGAGCAGATGCTGCTCGGTTTGGTGGCTCATCGGGTCGGCAAGAAACTTACTTACGACCCCGCTACCGGCCGCGTCACCAATGCGCCTGAAGCCAACGACTATCTCAAGCGCACCTACCGCGCCGGTTGGACGCTGAACGGGTAAGTAGGTCCGCCGACAATATATTTCGACAGGACAGGCCGGCCCGGCCTGTCCTACAGGAGATCTATGGCCGCGCCATCCCCTACACAACTGCCGTCCGACGCCTATACGAAACTCGCGCCCGGCGCGGCCTACCAACCGCTGGTTCCGGCCTCGCAGGCTCCCGCCGAATTGACGGGGCGCTCCGTGGGATGGGGCCTCTTTCTGTGCGTGATCTTCACCGTCGCGTCCGCCTACTCGGGACTCAAAGTCGGACAAGTGATGGAGGCCGCGATCCCGATTTCCATCCTCGCGATCGGCCTCGCGCGCGTCTACCCACGGCGCTCCACGGTGCTCGAGAACGTCATCATTACCGGCATTGGAGGGCTCGCGGGATCGGTGGTGGCGGGCGCGATCTTCACGCTCCCCGCGCTGTATATTCTGAAGCTCGATCCGCATCCGGTGCAGACCATCTTCATCTGCGTGGCGGGCGGCTGTCTCGGCGTGTTGTTCCTGATTCCGCTGCGGCGCTATTTCGTGCGCGACATGCACGGCGTCCTGCCTTACCCGGAAGCGACCGCGATCACCGAAGTCCTGGTCACCGGCGAGAAGGGCGGGTCGCAGGCCAAACTCCTGCTGCAAGCCACGGCGATTTCGGGCATCTACGACTTCCTGGTGACGACCTTCCACGTTTGGAAGGAGTATCTCGATTTCCAGTTCGTCCCCGTGGTCCGCGAACTCACCGATAAGGCGCGCATCGCCCTGAGCTTCGATGCCATTGGCTTCATCCTCGGCCTGGGCTACGTTATGGGACTGCGCAGTTCCATGATCCTGTGCGCCGGGGGCGTGTTGTCGAATCTGGTGTTGGTGCCGCTGATCTACATGATCGGCAGCCACAACACTTCACCGGTCTATCCCGGCACCATTCCGATCTCGGCGATGACGGCGGCGCAGATCTTCCGCGGCTACGTGCGCTTTGTCGGCGTGGGCGCCATCGCCACGGCCGGGATCTTCGGTATCGTCAAATCGCTGCGCATTGTGGCGGACTCTTTCGGTGTCGCACTGAAGGCATTCCGCGTGGGCGGCGCGACCTCCGGCGAGCGCACCGATCGCGACCTGCCGATCATGAGCATTCTGGTCGGCGTCATTCTCACCGCGCTCGGAATCGGCATTTTCCTGGGTAACTTGAATAGCGCTCCGGTGGTGGTGATCACCGGCGTGGCGCTGGCGTTGCTGTTCTCGTTTTTCTTCACCTCGGTGGCTGCCAACGCCATCGCCACCACGGCGCGCAATCCAGTGTCGGGGATGACGATGCTGACGATCATCATCTCCTCGCTGGTGCTGCTGAATTTCGGAGTCTCCGGCACTACCGGCATGTTCTTCGTCATGGCGCTGGCCGGCATGGTGTGCACGGCGCTCTCCGTCTCTGGCCAGACCATCACCGATTTCAAGGCGGGATACTGGCTCGGCTCCACGCCTGCCGCGCAGCAGAAAGTGAAGTTCCTGGGCGTGATCGCGGCCTCGATTGCGGCGGGACTGACCATCGTGATGCTGGCGCAGACCTTCCAGTTCGGCGAGGCGGCGCCCGGCGATCTGCGCGTCGTGTTGCCTTCTCCCCAAGCGTCGATCATGAAGGCGCTGGTGGAAGGCTTCATGAGCCGTCAGCCGGTGGCCTACATACTCTTCGGCGCGGGCGCGGCCATTGCGGTCGCCATGGAAATGCTCGGCGTACCGGCGCTGATCTTCGCGCTCGGCATGTACCTGCCGCTGGAACTGAATACGCCCGCGCTGGTCGGCGGCTTCCTCTCGCACTACATTGCGAAGCGCAGTGAACGCGAAGGCGGGGAACGCGGCACAGGCATACGCGAACGCGGCGTCATCATCGCCTCGGGCCTGATGGCGGGGGGCGCGCTCGGCGGAGTTTTCGGCGCGGCGTGCCGCCTGATCAAGGGTTACTCTGAAGATTGGGTGCGCACACCGTTCTACGGCAATGAAGCGGTCTCACAGTTGATTTCCGCCGGATTGTTTGTGGCCTTGTGCCTCTACCTGTGGTTCGGAGCGATGCGGCACAAGGAGAATGCATGAGCGCGCAATACGAAGAGTTGATTGGCAACGCGATCCTGGGGATCGACACGATTTGGGGCGGCGACGTAATGTGCGCGTCGGGCACCGGGCGCTTCATTGCGGACTCCTGGTTCAGCGATGCTGCCCTGCCCCGGGCCTACACGGCGCCCGCCGCCGCGCGCGTGCGCGAAGGCGGCGGCGTGGGCGCGAAGGCCCCCGATGTCGCCGCCATCGAAGCGTACCTCGCCCAGGTGGATATCCCGGCCGCGATCGCGGGCATGAAGGCGGCAGCCGCGGGCTTCGGCAATCTGCGTGGTGAATATCTAGCCGGTCTCGCGCTCTGCTTCGAGGCGATGTGGGACCTCGCGATGGAGATCCTCGGCAAGGGTCCCGCCGTGCCCTATGAGCGCTGCGTCCT
>JBDTPR010000227.1:0-9475 GCA_039932635.1 Candidatus Solibacter sp. | reverse complement strand
TGAGGAAGACCACCAGGAACATGCCGGTGCTCCAGCCGGAGATCAGGGTGGCCAGGCCGAAGAGCATGATGGCGATTTCGAAGGCCTTGACGGCGATCATCACGCTGCGCTTGCTGACGCGGTCGGCGAGGTAGCCGGAGTAGCCGCTGAAGAGCAGGGAGGGGAGTGTAAAGACAGCGGGGACCAGCGGCACCTGCTCGGGGTTGGTGTTGCCGATGTGGAAGGCGACGATGGTCTGGTAGACGCCGTCGTTGAATGCGCCCAGGAACTGGGTCCAGAGGAAAGGCTGGAAGCCCCGGTGCTTGAGGACGCTGCTAAATCCGCTGTGTGCCATGGCAATGACAGATGCAAGCGGGCGGCCTATGCAAAGCGAACGCTAAACCGCGCGCTGGTAAGAGTTTATGCGACAGTGGCAGGATAGTCGATAGCCCAAAGGTATACAGTTTACGTACACCTGGTGCGCATTGAATGGCGGTATGATGGCATGGAACCGATGAGCATCCTGACCGCCGAGCAGCGCAGTTTCCTGGAAGCCGTGTCGCGCCTTGGCTACGCGAACCCGTTCCTGCCGGAGCGCGTAGAGGTGGAGCGGGCGGTTTTGGGACCGGAGTTTCTGGAAGGCGAACCGGTGTGGAGTTACCGCGCCGAGCATCCGGAACCGCGCGCCAACGTGTGGCGGGTGGTGTCCAAAGTGGAGCCGCTGGTAGAGCAACTGCGCGCCAGGCTTAGTGGCGGAGCGGCGGCTCCGGCACGCGATTTGGAACTGTACGAAGACGCTGCCCTGCAACTGCTCTATCAGCGCTACTACCCGCAGTTTTACGAGGCCGGCTTCGGCGCGCAGCAGGCCAATCCGGTACGCTGGCGATTCTACAACGACTTTCTGGCCGATTGGCGGCGCTACTTTGCGATTGGCGGCGTAACGTTTCCCAACGAGCGCGATTCGCGGCACACGTTCGCATGCTTCCGGCAAATTCAGCGCGCCTTCGATACCACTTTCCGCGACATCATCGGCAGCTCGCTGCCGGCGGCACGCTTGCGCGGCGCGGTGTGGCAATCGATCTTCACGCACGATATGCGGCGCTACCGGCGGACGCTGTACGCGCGCATGGGCGAGTTCGCCACGCTGATTACGGGGCCGTCGGGAACGGGCAAGGAATTGGTGGCGCGCGCGATCGCCGAATCGCGCTACGTGCCGTTCGACGACCGGAAGCTGGTGTTCGCGGACCAGGAGCCGGTGTTTCTGCCGATCAACATTTCGGCGCTCTCCCCGATGCTGGTGGAATCCGAGCTGTTCGGGCATAAGCGGGGAGCGTTCACGGGCGCGGCGGCGGACCGCAGCGGATATCTGGAGACGTGTCCCGAGTTGGGCTCGGTGTTCCTGGACGAGTTGGGCGATATGGATCCGTCGATTCAGGTGAAGCTGCTGCGCGTGATCGAGACGCGGACGTTCCACCCTGTGGGCGACACTGCGGCACGGCAGTTCCGCGGGAAATTGATCGCGGCGACGCATCGCAATCTGGCGGAGGCGATGCGCAAAGGGCTGTTTCGCGAGGATCTGTATTACCGGCTGTGCTCAGACCAGATTGCGACGCCCTCGCTGGCCGAGCAACTCTCGGCGTCGCCGGGCGTGCTGCGCGAGCTGGTCTGGTACATGTCCCGTCGCGTCGCGGGGGCGGAGGGCGATGCGCTGGCGGCCGAGGTGCTGCCGTGGATCGGCGAGAATCTGGGGAGCACGTACGCCTGGCCGGGCAATTACCGCGAACTGGAACAGTGCGTGAAGAACATGCTGATCCGGCGGGACTACAAGCCTGCCTCAGCTCCGCGCGACGACGCGGTGGAGGATTTTCTGCACCAGGCGCGCGAAGGGCGGCTGACCGCCGATGAATTGCTGGGCGCGTACGTGACCATCGTTTATAGCCGCACGGGCAGCTATGAGGAGACGTCGCGTAGGCTGGGGCTGGACCTGCGCACGGTGAAGGCCAAGGTGGATGCGGCTTTGCTTGGGCGGCTGCGAGCGCTTGTCGTACGATAGATATTCCCATGGCGCTCGACCGCACCCTCATCAAACGGCTATTGATCATCGGGGTGGTGGTGACGATGCTTGCATCGGCCGGTTTTGCCTTCCATCGCTGGCGGACGCGGCCCGTTCCCGGCCGCATGATGGACGAGGCGCGGCTCACCGGGCGCGTGGCCTTTTCGCCGCCCGACGAAGACTACTTCCACAAGATGGATGGCGGGCTGGACCTGGCGCTCGCGGAGATACAGGGTCGCAATACGTGGATGGTATGGAGCGCCGGCAACGACCGCTTCTGGGACTGGCTGGCGCGTCAATCGGGCGGCTCGTTCGACCTGCTGAAGGTAGTGGGCTCCTACAACCCCGCGAAGGATCCGAAGGCGAGCGAGGCGCAGAAGGAGAAGCTCAAGCAGCTTTACCAATTCCGCCACAACAACCGGCTGGCGTGGCTGGGAGTGGTCAACGAGCCCTGCTACGAAGAGGCCACTACGCCGGATCCTCGGCGTTATGGATTGTGGCTGGATCAGCGCGATCTGGCTTGCCCGGCGGACCCGTTCGAGAATGCCGAGAAGTATTTGGGCGTTCCGTTCGGCGCGCGATCGATGAATATTTCGCCCGGGAGCGCGTTCGGCGCGCCGAGTGGAGTCATTGGTCTGCGCCTTTTCCCGAACCCCGATTTCAGCGGCGAGGCGGTGGCGGCGTGGGACCCGGTGCGCTACTACAATGACCCGTCATACTACGAATCGAAGAGCCTGATCCGGCCGTATCGTGTGGGTGTTACATGCGCGTTCTGCCATGCGGGGATCAACCCGGTGAACCTGCCGGAGAATTTGGAGAATCCTTTCTGGGAGAACATCAGCTCCACGGTAGGGGAGCATGCGATGCGGCTGGATCGCGTGGCGATGTGGCAGGGGGACAGCTCGCAATTCGCCTGGCAGGTGCTGCACGCGGCGCGGCCGGGGTCTATCGACATGTCGCTGGTGGCGACGGATCACATCAATAATCCGCGCGCGATCAGCGCATTTTTCGAAATGGGCGCGCGCATGCAAGTGGCGAGTCAGTGGGGCAAGGAGAAGTTGGCGGGCGCGTCGCTGGACAACCGTCAGATGAGCACGTACGTGGCAGGCGGTCCGCTGGCGGCTTTCTTCGAGGAGCCGGCGACGGTGTGGACGCCGCGCATGGGCAAGGACGCGATGGATTCGGTGGGCATCCTGGGCGCGGTCAATCGGGCGTTCCCGGAAATGGGGATGTTCAGCGAGGAGTCGATGCTCCACTACAACGCGCTGATTGGCGGCAAGGGGCAATTGCCGCTGAATATCAAGGAGGCGCGCAAGAACTCGGGGTACTGGCAGGTTAGCGAGGAACTGGCGGCGAATGTGGTGCGGTTCCTGCTGCGCATGGGGGATGCGCCAACGCCGGCGAACCCATCGCTGGATCGTGGCGCGGTGGAGCGCGAGCGGATGGTGTTTGCCGAGCGCTGCGCGAGTTGCCACTCCAGCAAGTACCCGAATCCTCCGGCGGATGCCGACCCGGGCAACTGCTCGGGCAACTATCTGGAGTGCTGGAATAAGTATTGGGCGTGGACGAAGTCCGACGCGTATTTGCAGGGGATGCGCAAGCTGGCCGCGGCGGAAGATTTCGCGAAGGGGAATTCGTTCTCCACCGATCTGCGGGTCCCGCTGCCTTTGGTGGGGACCAACGCGTGCATCGCGCTTTCGAGCAATGGCGCGGCGGGCAACGTGTGGAGCGCGTTCACGTCGGAGACGTATCAAGGGCTGCCATCGGCCGGCAACATGACGTTCTATCATCCGGTGACGGGCGAGAAGCGCGAACGGCCGTTGCCTGCGGGCGGACCGGGGTATCTGCGGCCGCCATCGCTGGCGGGGCTGTGGTTCACGGCGCCTTACCTGAATAACAATGCGGTGGGCAAGTTCGTGCCTGACGTTGCGGTGGACGCTCGTATGGCTGCGGCGCGCGAAGGCTTGGAGCAGTTACTGTGGCCGGAGAAACGCGAGAAGGATGAAGTGCTGGGCGATAAGGTTCCGGGGCGGATCGAGCGGACCACCGCCGTCAGCCGGTTGCGCGTGCCTGGCGGAATGCTCGCGGACGAATTGTCGAAGGTGCTGTCGCCGGCCGGGTGGTTCGGCGGGAAGACTAAGGATGTGGAGATCGGGCCGATTCCCGCGGGGACTCCGGTGAGTTTGCTGGCGAGTTTGAATTTGTTGCACGAGAAGGCGCCCGCGCTGCTGCTGCGGATGATGCGGGAACTCAAGACGGAAGCGGACTTTGCGAAGTTCGTGGAGCCGCTCTTCGAACTCAGCGCGTGCCCGGATTACGTGGTGAATCGCGGACACTATTTCGGCACGGGACGGGATGGGGAGAAGGCGCTCACCGATGCGCAGAAGAAGGATTTGATCGAGTTTCTGCGAACGCTGTAGGATTGTCCGAGCTGCGCTCGGATGCACCGACTGAAGTCGGTGCGCAGAATGAATTCTGCCCCACGAAGACAGGAGCACAGCAGTCAGGCAGAGGTCAGCAAGTGGCTAAAATTTGGCAGTCAGGCAGAATGCGACCATTTTGTTGCACCCTGAGTTAATGCTGATTGTCTTTGTGGGGCAGACTTCAGTCTGCGCACCGACTTCAGTCGGTGCCCTACTTCCACTTGGCGGTGAAGATGTTGAATTCGTACCGTTCCTTAGCGTCCTTATCGGAGCAGAACACCAGGGTCTTGCCATCCGGTGAGAACTCGGGGAACGAGGTGAAGCCGCCGAAACTGGTGACCTGCTCGAGTCCCGTGCCATCCACATTGATCATGAAGAGCTCGAACTTCCGGCCGTCGCATTCCAGTTTGTTGGTGGCGAACAGGATCTTCTTGCCGTCCGGCGTGAACGTGGGCGCAAAACTGGCGCAGCCGAAATTCGTGATCTGACGGGCATTGCTGCCGTCCGCATTCGACACCATCAGCTCCATCTTCATCGGCGCCGTCAGATTGTCGGCCAGCAACTCCTTGTACTTCGCGGTATGCGCGGCATCCTTCGGATAGCCGGCGCGCCACACCAACTGCTTGCCGTCGCGCGAGAACACCGCGCCGCCATCGTAGCCCATGGATTTCGTGAGCTGCTTCTTGGCGCTGCCATCCGCCTTCATGGTCCACAGATCCAGATCGCCCGACGCCAGCGAGGTGTACACGATGGCGCCCGTTTTGTAGTTCACGGTAGCTTCGGCGTCGTAGCCCGGAGTTTCCGTCAGGCGTTTTTCGATCTTGCCCGTGTCCGTGGCCTCGAAAATGTCGTAGCCGGCGAAGACGCCCCACAGGTATCCCCTGCTGCGGTCCGGCGGCGTGGGGCAGGCATCGCCGGCCAGGTGCGTCGAGCCATAGACGATGTGTTTGCTGTCCGGCAGGAAATAGCCGCACGTGGTCCGGCCCTTGCCGGTGGATGCCAGGTGCTGGTCGCTGCCATCGGCGTTCATGATGAAAATCTGGTCGCACTCGTAGGGCGGCCGCGTGGTCTGAAAGATCAGCCGCTTGCCATCCGGCGCCCAGTAGGCCTCGGCATTCTGCCCGCCATGCGTCAACTGCGAATATCCGCTCATGTGTGACGATTGGGCCATTGCCACCACAGCCGTCGCCATCGCCGCCACAACAATCATTTTCATAGTGGTAATCCAGTCAGTATACTGTGGAGCGTGCGCCGCCTGCTTTGTCTCTCTCTCGCCCTGCCCCTGCTGGCCGCCGGGCCGCCTGCCAATTTCATCGAACACAGCCTTGCCACCGACCTGCGCGGCGGCTACCAGGTAGTGGTGGCAGACCTCAACCACGACGGCCGTCCCGACCTCATCGCCCTCGCCAGCAACCTGACCGAACTCCTGTGGTTCGAGAACCCCGGCTGGCAGCGCCACGTGCTGGCCACCGGACTCAGCCGCATGATCAATTGCGTGGTGGTGGGCAACGAGATCGTGGTCGCCAGCGGCTTCGAGAATCAGGCCAAGAACAGCGTGGGCATCGTCAGCGTCCTGCGTCCCGGCGATGACGTGCGGCAGCCATGGACCGCCACCGAAATCGACCGCCTGACTACCAGCCACCGCCTGCGCACCGCCGATATCGATGGCTCCGGCAAACTCGTGGTGATCAATGCCGCGTTGACCGGCGCGGCCGCCGGCGAGCCAGACTACCGCGATCAGACGCCGCTGGTTTACTACGTCCCCGGCGAATGGAAACGCCGCGTTATCAGCACGGAGAACTCCGGCGTGGTGCACGGCATCTTCGTCACCGATTGGGACGCCAACGGCCGCCAGGCAATTCTCACCGCGAGTTTCACCGGCATCCACCTCTTCCGCTACGGCAAGGATGCGAAGTGGACGCGGACCGAAATCGCCAAGGGAGACCCCGCCGCGTGGCCGAAATCCGGTTCCAGCGACATCGCCGTGGGCCACATCGCGAAGCAGCGCTTCCTGGCCGCCATCGAGCCCTGGCACGGCACCCAGGTCGCCGTCTACACCGCGCGCGGCACGCAATGGGACCGCGAGATCATCGACGCCACGCTCAACGACGGCCACACGATTCTGGCCAGCGACCTGAATGGCGATGGCATCGACGAAATCGTCGCCGGCTTCCGCGGCCAACCACGCAGCGTCTATATCTACTCCTACGATTCCGCGGCCAAACGTTGGGAGCGCAGCGATCTCGGCAAGGGCGCGATGGGCGCCGCCGCCTGCGCCGTGGCCGACCTGAATGGCGACAACCGCCCCGACATCGCCTGCATCGACGGCACGCGCCTGAAGTGGTACCAGAATGCGCCCGCGCGCTGACAAGGAACGTGTTCCCCCTCGTGCTAACCTGAAAATCTACCAATGCGAAACGTCGTGATTATTGGTTCCGGCTGCGCCGGCAACACCGCCGCGATTTATACGGCACGCGCTAATCTGAAGCCGCTCGTGATCTCTGGCCACGAAGCCGGCGGACAGCTCTCGATGACCACCGAGGTGGAGAATTTCCCGGGCTTTCCCGAGGGCATTAACGGCCCCACGCTGGTGGAGAACATGAAGTTGCAGGCGGAGCGGTTCGGCGCCGAATTCATGCACGGCTCGGTGATCGACACCGATCTCTCGCAGCGCCCCTTCCGGCTCAATGTCGAAGGCGAGTGGATGGAGACCCGCACGCTGATCATCGCCAGCGGCGCCAGCGCCCGTTGGTTGGGTCTGGAGAACGAACACAAGCTGATCGGGCACGGCGTGAGCAGTTGCGCCACCTGCGACGGCTTCTTTTACCGCGGCAAGAAGATCATGGTGATCGGCGGCGGCGATTCCGCCATGGAAGAGGCCAACTTCCTCTCGCGCTTCGGCAGCGAGGTCACGCTGGTACACCGCCGCGGCGAGTTCCGCGCGTCCAAGATCATGCTGGATCGCGCGCGCCACAATCCCAAGATCAAGTTTCTCACGCATACGGCGGTGGATGATGTCTACGACGTCTCCAAGAAACTAGTCACCGGAGTGCGCCTGCGGAATTTGGAAACCGGCGTGGTCTGGGACCAGGAAGTGGACGGCTTCTTCCTCGCCATAGGCCACATCCCCAACACCAAGGTTTTCAAGGGACAGATCGAGACCGATCCCGAGGGCTACATTCTGTCAAAGGGCGGCGCGCGCACTAATATCGCCGGCGTTTACCACGCGGGCGACGTCGAGGATCGCACCTACCGGCAGGCGATTACCGCCGCCGGAGCGGGCTGCAAGGCCGCTATCGAAGTCGAACGTTTTCTGGAAGCGGAAGGACACTAACTCATGATCGAGCGCATCTCACCTCCCGGCGTAGCCGCGCCGCGAGGACCGTACTCCCCGGCGGTACGCGCCGGCGATTTCATCTTCGTTTCCGGCCAGGTGGCCGTCGATCCTGCCACTCAGGAACTGATTGTCGGCGACATCTCGGTGGAGACCCGCCAGGTGCTCAATAACATTAAGGCGCTGCTGGAAGGCTGCGGCGCCAGCCTCACGGATGTCGTGAAGTGCGGAGTGTTTCTGGGCAAGTCGGAGGATTTCGCCGCCATGAATGCCGTCTACACGGAGTTCTTCGGCGATGCCAAACCGGCCCGCGCGACGGTGGTCACCGGGTTCGCTGCGCCCGGCATCCATGTCGAAATCGAGGCCGTCGCTTACAAGCCCAAGTAGGCGAACCGCGCTCGCCTGCCCCACTATTCCAATGGGATTCGGGAGGCGTTCTTTGCCAGCCACTGGTCGAAGCTTTGTAGCGCCGGATTCAGCTTGCGCGACTCTTCCACGCTGCGCGCGCCGCAGAACATTTCGTTGAAGTCGTGCTTGAACTGGAACATGTTTCCCAGGTCTTCCGCACCAGGGAAACCGAGCTTGCGATAGACATCGAATGGCACCGGGTAGTAGGCGATCTCCACGCCGAGCGCTTTGCTCATGCCCGCGGCCATCTCGGCGCCGGTCGGGTGCCCGCCCGAGATGCCGATGGTCTTGCCGATTAGCGAGGGGTTCTTGAGCACTCCGTAAGCACAGCGTCCGATATCCTCGGCGGCGATCCCGGGCAGTTTCTTATCGCCCATGGGGATGGGAAGAACGAGCTTGCCATCCGGGCCCTTCTTGGGTCCCGACCCGAAAGAGATGAAGTTGTCCCAGTAGAAGGACGTCAGCATCATGGTGGTAGGCACGCCGGCATCGGTGAAAAGGTGGTTGGCTTCGCCTTTGGAGTCGAAGTGCGGCACTTTGTACTTGCCCATCAGGGTGGGCATGCGATCGTCTTCGAGCGGCACCCAGCGGCGGGTATCCTCAAGGGTTGACCAGACTGCGTGCTTCAAGCCCGCATCCTTCGCGGCCGTGGCCAGCGCCTGCGCCTGCGCGAGTTCGCGCTCCGGCGAAAAATGATCCCAGAAAAAGGTCACGCAGTAGGCGCCGTAAGCGCCTTCGAAGGCCTTGCGAAGGCTCGCCGTGTCGTCGACATCGGCCGCCACTACCTGGGCGCCCGCCTCGCGGAGTGCCTTCGCCTTATCGGAATTCACGTCGCGCGTGATGGCGCGCGCCGTGAAGCCCTCCGAAGGATTCTCCAGAATGGCGCGAATCAGGCCGCCGCCCTGGGCGCCCGTCGCTCCTGCCACCGCAATGATTTTTTTATCAGCCATGGCCTTATGATACACATCGCTTAAAGCGAGAGGCGCGGCCTACGCCGGAGGCGCCGTTTAGTATCCTAATCTCTTACGGAATCAAACCACGGAGCCAAATCTATGACCATTGCGGACCTTGCCCAGATTGCAGGGCGTACCTATCCCGCGCGCCGTCGCACGCAGAACCTGGTTGGGGGCATGAGCCCCATACAGGCCACCAATTTTTCCATCGGCAACGTCACCTTGGAGCCCAACGGGGGCCAGGTGCCCTGGCACAATCAGGAGCAGGAAGAGATCTATTTCATCATCGAGGGCACGGGCGAAATGTGCCTCGGCGAAGAGCGCA
>JBDTPR010000226.1:0-9484 GCA_039932635.1 Candidatus Solibacter sp. | reverse complement strand
AGCGGCATCGTCATCTGCTCGCCGCCCGCGGGCTTGAGCATCGCGGGCAACGAAATCAGCACGCCGGACGCCAGCCCCGTGACATAGCCCCCGAGGATGCCCGCGATCAGCGCGCCTTCCAGTCCTAAATCGGCCGCGGGATAGCTTTTGCTGAACACACGGATCGCGACGCTGAAGCCGAAGGCGCTGGCCAGCCACAGCGAAAGCGAGACGCGCTGGCGCAGTGTACGGTTCTCCCCCATCAGCAGATTTTTGAAGCTGCCAGAGCGCGCCAGAACGCTGGCAATCGAGGCCATGGCGGCGAGCTTTACCAGCAGAGGGAAGTAGTCATCCAGCATTCGGTGTCGGAAGCTATTATAATAAAAGCATTAAGGTTCCCCATAGTTAGCATGAGCACATCCCCTTTGCCAAAGCTCACGAAAGTGGCCGAGGCGGACTTTCCAACCGAGTTTGGCATCTTCCGGATCTTCGGCTTTGAAGCCCCCGCGGGCGACGAAATGGAAGAGGCTGTCGTCCTGAAGATGGGCGATTTTGTAGACGGCGTGCCGCCCCTGGTGCGCATCCACTCCCAATGCCTCACCGGCGACGTCTTCCACAGTTTGCGCTGCGATTGTCGCGCCCAGTTGGAAATCGCCTTAAGCCAGATCGCGAGGGAAGGCGGCGGGCTGTTGATCTACGAATTGCAGGAAGGGCGGGGGATCGGCCTGCTCAATAAACTGCGCGCTTACGAATTGCAGGACAACGGTGCGGACACGATTGAGGCCAACGTCCAGTTGGGTTTCGATAGCGATCTGCGCAGCTACGAATTGCCGGGCGCGATCCTGCGATATTTCGGGCTCACTGCGGTGCGCCTGATGTCCAATAATCCGGAGAAAGTGGAAGCCGTGGAACGTGCCGGAGTGCGGGTCGCCGAGCGCGTCCCATGCCTCGCCGACGTCCTGGACACGCGACTCGCCTACCTGCGCACCAAGCGCGAAAAGATGGGCCATCTGCTCGAAATCGACACTCCCTCGTAGCTTCTGAAAAAGAGTTAGCCACGGATGCACACGGATGGACACGGATAAAAAGTGAAGGTCTTAATCTGTGTGCATCAGTGTGAATCCGTGGCCTAAAATTCAATCCGCGCCCCGAGTTGTAAATTGCGAGTGCCGCCCGCCGACGTGATCAACCCGAAGTTGACGCTGTCGATATTCAGATTCGGAGCATTCCAGATCGGCGTATTCAGCAGATTGACCGCGTCCGCCCGCAAGCGAATCAGCGGGCCGCCTTCGCGCTTCAGGTGAAAGGCTTTCGAGACCTGCGCATTGAGCGTGAAAGATCCGGGTCCCCGGAACATCACGTAGCCGCCTCCGAGTGTTCCCAGCGCGGGATTCTGCAGCAGCAGCTTACCGTCAGGCCCAGCGATCGCAAACAGCCCCGCATTCGCCCGCAGATTGGGCGCCAGGCTCTGCACTGCCGGATCGGGAACCTGCGTGAGGCCCTCGAAGTACGTCACGTTGTTGCCGCTCCGTTGCACACTGCCGCGCGGCAGCGGACCAAGTACCGCCGGAGTCGCCGCCACCTGATTATTAAACGTACCGCCCGCGTTATCCGTGAACGTGACCGGCGCCCCCGAGAGCCGGTCGAAAACGATCGACGTCTGCCACCCCTCCAGTAGCCGCGCCACCGGCGTCAGGCAGCACGAAAGGTAGCGCCGGCCGGGTCCGAAGGGCAATTCCCAGGTGCCGCTGACCCGCCAGACGTTGCTGAAATCGAAGCCCAGCAGGTGCTTGTCCAGGCGCCGATTGCGCACCGTCTGAAAGTTCGACGTCAGGTCCTGGCCATTGCCGTCGTAGTCGCCCAGCGCCTTGCTGCGCACGTAGCTGCCCTGCATTTGGAAACCGCGGCTGAAGCTCTTACGAACTTCCACCTGCAGCGAATGGAACGTGGAGTTGCCCGAGTTGCCCAGCAAGCGAGCGCCGCCGAACTGCGGATTGGCGGCCACGAAATTTGCCGGCAGTCCGCCATTGCGCAGTAAGCCTCCGCGCACTCCCGTGAGGAACGTGTTGTACCCCAGGAATTGCGCGAGGCCGCCCACGTTGTTCGCGAGCAGGAACGCATTGAGCGTCCCGTTGCCGCGCACCGCGTCGCTGCCGGTAACGCGCGCCCCATCCACCATGCCGACGCCGGGCACGTTCAGACCGCGAAAAATGCGGTCGAACAGAGGCGCGTCGCCGCCCGAGTTGGTGGTGCGCACCGCATCCAGAATGCCGTTTTCGAAAATATTGATCTCGTTGATATTGGCGCCGCGATAAAGTTTCGTGCCCTTGGTCCCCGCGTAGCGCACGTCCACAATCACGCCCTTCCTAACCTCGCGAGCCAGCGACACATTCCAGTTCTGGATGTACGGCGTCCTCAAATTCTCCACGCCGTAGACGTTGACCGGTGAGTTGTTAGCGTCGTTGATCGGCACCGTCTGCAGCGGCGACTGCGTGGGCTGCAAGGGGAGCGAAACCGCACTCAGGCTGGTGAATGTGGAGGGCGCCATTTGCACCAGGTGCGAGAGCCCGGGCTGATTCGACCCCGCCACATTATCCAGCACCACCAGCGGCAGTCGCTCGAAATTGATCCCGTACCCCAACCGCAGCACCGATCTATTCATGCCCAATCTGTGCCACGGCAGACTCCACGCGAGTCCGGCAACCGGGCCGAAATTGCGAAAGTTAGCCTTCCACGGCTGCGTCTGGGGATGCGGCGAGTTCCTGCCGGTCAACTGTAGTTGGGTCTGCGAGCCGGGCATTTCGCCGGGATGGAAGAGCGCGCCGAAATCGTTGCCCGAGACGCCGAAGATGCTGCCCGCGCCGCCCGTCAGTCCCAGTAGTCCGCCGTTCGCCTCGTACGGCACGCCGTAGTATTCCCACCGCATGCCCACATTAATAGTCAGATTGCGGCGCAGGCGAACGTCGTCCTGCACGAACCCGGCCAACTCCCGCTGGCGATACGTACGGCGATTGTAGGCGCCCGGCGTGAACTGGGGATTCTGCCCAGGCGGCGCGTAGAACATCTGCGTAATCGACGCCACCGAACCGGAGAGCGTGGCCAGCAGACTATCGGCCACCGCGCCATTGGGACCGATCCCGTCGATGGTGCGGATGTTCTGCGTGGCCACGTTACCCGTGCCCAGAATCACGCGCGGCATGACGTTGAACGCGAGGTATTCGTGGACCGATACGAAGCGCACGTCGAACCCCGCCTTGATATTGTGAATCCCCTTCAGCCACGACACCTTCTCGCCTACCTGGTAGAGCGGCGCGAGGCGCGCTTGCGGGTCCGAACTGGAGGCCGGATTGTACGGGTTCGACACCAGTCCCGAGCCCAGCACGTAAGGCTGTCCGCTGATCGAGGGCAGCACCGACGCGCCATACACGCTCCAGGCGGGCAGAAAGTCGATCGTGGTGCGGGTGACGCCGCCGCGCAGTTCGCTCACCAGATTCGGGCGCAGCGTGGAGACCAGCGTCGCCGCGGCCACCATGCCGTACTGGTCGTAGAGTCCGCCGCGCGAACTCGGCAGCGCCGGCGGATTCACGCCATTCGGCTGATTCAGCGCGTCGCGCGCGTAGCTCACGAAAAAGCGCTCGCCCTGGCTGATGTTGTGGTCCAGGCGGGCATTCAACGAGAACAGATCGCTGGGGTAGCGCTGTATGAAACGGTAGCCCGCGGTATTCAGCCCGTCGCCTGCCGTGAAGGTATTGGGCGCGGGCAAGAGCGAGAGGTTGCGCGCCACACTGCCCGTGGTGTCGGGCGCCATACGATTGGGGTCGCGTCCGAAAAGGTTGACGGCTTGCAGCGGCCCGCCGGCGCCGCGCGGCGTCAGTGGATTGCCCGCCTGGTCCACCACGGGGTTGGCGCCCAGCGTATTGGCATTGGTCACGCCAGGGTAGAAACGGAAGATGCCGCGGCGCGCGCTATCGGTCAGCACCGTGGCCGTGGTCGTGCGCTGCGACCGTGCGATGCCCGATTCGAAGAGGCCGAAGAAGAAGGTCTTATTGCGCACGATGGGGCCATCGAGCCGCCCGCCGGTGGAATTTTCGCGCACCACGGGACGCTGAATTCCGCTGCGATTATTGGTCCAGCCGTTGGCATTCAGGGCGTCGTTGCGCAGGTAGTTGTAGGCCGCGCCGTGAAAACGATTGGTGCCGGCGCGCGAGGCCGCCAGCACCTGTGCGGCGCCGCGTCCGAACTCCGCGTCCACGGGCGAGGTCACCACGCGGACTTCCTCGATGCGATCGGTGCCCAGGCTGATCTGCAAATCCTGGATCGATTCGTTGATGAAGTTGTCC
The DNA here is from genome assembly GCA_039932635.1 of Candidatus Solibacter sp. Classification (GTDB taxonomy): domain Bacteria; phylum Acidobacteriota; class Terriglobia; order Bryobacterales; family Bryobacteraceae; genus Solibacter. The sequence goes on along the minus strand of JBDTPR010000226.1, from coordinate 5,165 downwards.
AGGATGTTGATGCCGTCGAGCGTCACGTTGACCGCGTCGGTGCGTGAGCCGTTGACGTTCACTCCGTTGACGGTGGAGATCAGTCCGGGCGCCAGGGTGACGAAATCCATCACGTTGCGTCCAAAGGTAGGCAGGGCGGCGATGTGAGGCGCCGTGAGCAGCGAACTCGTGGTAGGCGTCAGGTAAGTGATCGCGTCGCCGGTGCCGGAGATCTCCACCGACTCGGAGACGGCGCCCACTTCGAGCACCACGTTCTGGTCGAAGTGATCGCCCACGCGTAGCAGTGCGCCCTCTATGACGCGTTTGCGGAAGCCGGGCTTCTCGGCGGTGAAACGGTACTCTCCGGGAGTCAAGGTGAGGAAGGAATAGACGCCGGCTTCGTTCGATCGCTGGATCGACGCAATCCCGGTGTTGACGTTCAGCGCGGTGATCACCACCTCGGGGATGTGTCCACCGGTGCTGTCCAAGACGGTGCCCGTCACCACAGCCGCGGACTGCTGCGTAAACGCGCACCACGCCGCCGCCGTTAACACTGCCAGGGATCTGATCGCGCGTCCGAAGACTGCCATAGGATTGAGACTCGGAATTGCACCGATTCTTACCCGTTATTAACCCGGAGTCAACAGATACTGTGCCGGAGCCGATTAGTTTACGATTGATTTACCCCTAATCGGGCAGGTTAACCGGCAATTTACCTCGGTTGGCCCCGAGCCTCTCGACGCCAGCTCCCCCAGAAGCTGCGAATTATCGTGAACCCATCAGAGCCGCGACCGTGAGGGAGCCTTCGGCATGCGGCGTCTCCAGGCAAGTTAGCCACCGCTCCCTCACGGTCGCGGCTCTGACGGGTTCACATCCTACCGAGGGAACAGCACCGGCAGCGCGATCTCCGCCGTAAACATGCACCGCGCATTATGCCCGCACAGCGGAGCGATCGTCGTCGTATGCTTCGCCCCGAATTTCTGATTCACGTACTTCGAAAATGCCTGGCCGCGCGCCAGCCGGGTCGCGCCCTGCGCCATCGCCGGGCACGAACTGTCGAAGCCCCCCAGCGGGAGGATGTCGATCTCGCCGAGCAGGTACGTCACCGGCCGCTCGGCGAGTTGCTTGCGCAACTGCTCCTCGGTCTCCTTCGCGGTGTAGCCCGAGCCGCGGTGTTCCAGCCCATACGGCCACTGATTAAAGGTGGTGCAATTGCGCCCTTCGCCAAACGCGCGGAATGTCGTGCCGTCGGCCCCAGGGCGGGTGTTGTCCAGATACGCATAGCTCGATGGGTTCGAGACCACATAGGTCACTGCCACGCCCAGCGTGTCGTGCACCGTATTGGCCATGGCGTAGCGATCCACATACTGCCCGCCGGCCGAGTGTCCGGAAACCACAATCGCGCGCAGATTGGGGAAAACGTCCTTCTTCGCCAGCCTGCGGAGCAGTTCGTCGGTGAAGTCGAAGGACGTGAGCTTGTCGTTATTCGTGGCCGCGCCGCCGGAGCGCCAGCTATCCCCACTGCAACTCCAACTGACCTCATTCGCCGCCAGCGTATCGCCGCAGCCGCCCGCGTTGGAAGCGAGGCGCGGCACAATCACGAGAGTGTTCTCCAGCGCATCGCCCAGGAAGGCGGAAGCCAGTGCGGTACGAAAGTAATTGTCGGCATCGCGCCCCGCGCCGTGCACCACGATCAGCGCCCGGGTAATTTGCGGATTACGCACTTCGAGCGGATAAGTACGGTAGATCAGCGAACGTGACGGCCCGCCGCCGAAGGTAAGCCACTCGGTGCAGTTGGCTACGGTAGTGCAAGGCGCGGCCTGCGCGACCGCCGAAAGCAGCAGAACCCAAAGCAGTTTCATCTTGCAAACCAGGGTACAACGGATCGCTACAACGAATCCCACGCCTCCGCTTTCCTATTGCAAACCCATAGGAAAGCGAAGATACTTGTATGGGAAACCAATATGGGCAAGAAAAGCGATGTCTGGCAGGGCACCCTGGCGCTGATGGTCTTGAAGACCCTGGAGACTATGGGTCCCCTCCACGGCTACGGTCTCGCCCGCCGCATTGAGCAGACCAGCGGCGACCGCCTGCTCCTCAATTACGGCACGCTCTACCCGGCGCTGCTCAAACTCGAACAGGAAGGCTACATCGCCGCCGAGTGGGGCGTCTCGGACAATAATCGCAAGGCCAAATTCTATCGCCTGACGCGCGCCGGCCACGCCCGCCTGCGCCAGGAGGCGCGCGAGTGGGAAGAGACCTCGAACATCATCGCCCGCTTCCTCGCCGCGGAGAAGGAAGCATGAGAAAACTCCGCACATTCTTCCTACGCCTGGGCGGCTGGTGGGGCAGGGCCGCCCGCGAGCGCCAACTCCAGGACGAACTGGAAGCTCACTTCCAAATGCATGTGGACGACAACCTCCGTGCCGGTATGGCGCCCGCCCAGGCGCGCCGCGAGGCCGCACTTAAATTCGGCAGCGTGGCCTCCGCCACCGAAGAGGTGCGCGGCGCCTGGACCGTCGGCTTCCTCGAGACCACGCGCCAGGACGTCGCCTACGCCGTCCGCGCGCTGCGTCGCACGCCGGCCTTCACCGCCACGGCGGTGCTCTCGGTCGCGCTCGGCATCGGCGCCAGCGTCGCCATCTTCACCGTCGCCGACAGTCTTCTGCTCCGCCCGCTGCCTTACCGGGATCCGGGCCGCCTGATGATGATCTGGGAGAACAATCAGCGCCGCCAGAATGCGGAGCACAACGTGATCTCGCCGGCCAACTTCCGCGATTGGAAGGCGCAGAACACCGTCTTCGAAGCCATGTCCGCCTTCACCCACGGCCCCGCCACCCTGCAATCCGGCCAGCGCGTGGAGGAAGTGATCGATCAATACGTGACCGGGGACGTCTTCGACCTTCTCGGCGTCGGGCCGGTGCGCGGGCGCCTGTTTACCCCGGCCGAGGACCTGCCCGGCTCGCCCAACGTGGCGCTCATCAGCTACCGTCTCTGGCAGAACTGGTTCGCCGGCGACGATGGCGCGGTCGGGCGCACGGTCACCCTGCGCGGCCACGCCGCCACCATCATCGGCGTGATGCCGCAAGGCTTCTACCTGCGCAATCGCGATGTGGATGTGTGGGAGGCGCTCGGACTCGATCCGGCGCGGGACTACCGCAAGAGCTCGGGTCGCTACCTCTTCGGCATCGGCCGGCTCAAGCCCGGCGTCGCCGAAGCTCAGGCCGCGGCACAGATGCACACCATCGCGGCACGTCTGACGGCCGCTTATCCGGAATTCGACACGCGCTGGGGCATCACGCTGGAGCCCTTCCGCGACTCCCTGGTCCGCGACGTGAAAACTTCCATGCTGGTGCTCCTCGGCGCCGTGATGCTGCTGCTGGCGGTGGCGTGTGCGAATGTGGCCAGCCTGCTGCTTGCGCGCCATACTGCGCGCCGCCGCGAGATGGCCGTGCGCGCCGCGCTCGGCGCCGGACGCTGGCGGGTGGTGCGCCAACTGATCACGGAGAGTCTCGTGCTGGGCGCGACGGGCGGCGCCCTGGGTATCCTGCTGGCGCGCGCCGCGGTCGCTGGGCTGGTCGCCATGGCGCCGCAGGAAATGTCGCGCAACGCCTCCATCCAGGTGGACGCGCGCATCGTGGCATTCGCCGCCGCGCTCTCCATTTTGAGCGCGATCGTTTTCGGACTGCTGCCTTCGCTCGCCGCCTCGCGCGACGATGTGCAGCAGGGTTTGCGCGATGGCGCGCGCGGCGCCACCAGCGGGCACGGCGCGCTGCGCAACTTCCTGGTGGCCGCCGAAGTGGCGCTCTCCGTGATGCTGTTGACCGGCGCCGGACTCCTGGTGCGCAGCGTCGCCGGGCTGGAGGCCGTGAAGCCGGGCCTCGATGCCGCCAACGTCCTCACGTTCCACGTCTCCATTCCGTCGGTGCGCTATCCAAAGCCCGCCCAGGTGACGCAGTTCTTCGAACGCGCGCTCACCGAGCTGCGGCGTCTCCCCGGAGTGGAGCGCGCCAGCGCCATCAACTACCTCCCCTTCCACGGCATCGCCTCGGGCACGCATATCGATATCGGAGGCCGTCCGCCGGCCCGCCCGGGCGACGAACTCAGTTCGACCATACGCACCGTCATGCCCGGGTACTTCCACACCATGGGCATTCCACTGGTCAGCGGCCGCGATTTCACCGACGCCGACAACGTGGAGACCACGCCCTACCGCTTCATCGTCAATCAGGCCTTCGTCGCGCAATACCTGGCGGGACAGGACCCTCTGCGCGCCACCGTCAGCGCGCACATGCAGCTGACCAACCCGTTCGGCGAAATCGTCGGCATCACCGGCGACCTGCGCGAGGGCTCGGTGGATCAGGTTCCGCGGCCCACCATCTACTACGTGCAGTCCCACATGGCATCGACGTCGATGGTCTTCGTGCTGCGCACCGCGGGCGCGCCGCTGACGCTGGCCGAACCGGCGCGTCGCGTGATCCGCGGCCTGGATCCGGATCTCGCGGTGGCGGATATTGACACCATGGATCGCATCGTGCGCGAGACCTTCGCCCGCCAGCGTTTCAGCGCCTTCCTGCTCACCGGCTTCTCCGCCGTGGCGCTACTGCTTGCGGGCATTGGAATCTACGGAGTTCTGGCTTACTCCGTGACCCAGCGCACCCGCGAATTCGGAGTGCGGGTAGCGCTAGGTGCGGCGCCCGGCAAAATCGTAGCGCTGGTCTTGGGCAAAGGCGCGCGCCTGGTATTGGCGGGAATCGCCGCAGGACTGGCCTCCGCGATGGCACTCACGGGTCTGCTGAAATCCCTGCTCTTCGGAGTTGGGCCGCACGATGTAGTGACGCTGGCCGGAGTGCCGCTGATATTGGGAGCGGTAGCGCTGCTGGCCTCCTGGCTGCCCGCGCGAAGGGCCGCACGAATGCCGCCGGTAGACGCCTTAAGAGCAGAATAGGAAAGGCCGCGCGGCCTGTCCACCAGAGCAAAGCCAAAGAGCCCCCATCAGAGCCGAGGTGTTTTTTCGAGCCTGACACGACGCCCTGCTACACCTCTGCAGTCGCGCCGTTCTGGAATGTTACAGTTGAGCGTGCGCTGCGCCGTGCTCGTCGTTTTCATTCCCGCGCTGATGGGTCAGACTGTCGCGGTAACGGATTGTACGGTGATCGATACACGCTATGGGACGGCAACAGCGC
>JBDTPR010000225.1:0-9500 GCA_039932635.1 Candidatus Solibacter sp. | reverse complement strand
CCGTTGTAGGTCGCGTTGTTGAAGGTGCTCGAGATGTTGTTGCTGGCACCCTGCTGGTTCGCGTCGTCAATGGCGTGCGACCAGGTGTAGTTGATCTGACCGGTGAGACCGTGCGAGAAGCGCTTCTGCACCTGGATGGCGAGAGCGTTGTACCACGATTGGCCGCCATTCTCGATCTGTAGGATCTTGCCGTAACGGGGATCCGGGAAGGGGCGGACATACAGCGGGGTGCTGAAGCTACCCGTCGTGTTGCCGGCTGCATCCTGAATGGTGTACGTGAACGGCGCGGTAGGCGCGCCCAGGTTCAGGTCGCGCTGCGTGAACATCGCGATGCCGCGGCTCCAGATATAGCTGGCAGTCACGGCGACGGTGCGCGTGAACTGATGTTCCAGCGCGAGAGTGCCCTGCTGCGAGTAGGGATTGCGGAAACCCTTGGGATCCGCGAACTGCAGGTTGACCGTCGAGGCTGGAATGGACCCCACGCCCGCCAGAATCGTGTTGAACACGGGCGCGCCCGCCAGGGTCGGACTGACACTGATCGAGGTCTGATACTTGCCGTTGCCCAAGAACAGGGTGTCCAGCAGGTTACCGTGGATGCGGGCATAGAAGATGCCGTAGCCGGCGCGGATTACGGTACGCTCGCCCAGAGAATAGGAGAGGCTCACGCGCGGCGCGAAATTCTTGTTCTTCTGCGGTACCGTTCCGGTCTGCGGATAGTCGGGGTTAGTGATGCTGGGTTGCGGCAGCCAGGCCTTTTCATAACGCACGCCATAGCTGAAAGTGACCTTTCGGGAGACCTTCCAGGTGTCCTGCGCATACAGGTTGATATCAGTGGTGCGCAGACTCTTGATCGGGTTGCCGAACGCCTGCGTGAACGCCGTGTAGCAGGGAACTGGGGCGGCGGCGGTACCGCATCCACGCAGACCGGGGCCGCTACCGTTGAAGTCCTTGGCAAAGTTCAAAACGTTCGTATACGCGTAGCCGCCGTTGCCGTTGAAGAGTTGATTGGTCCAATCCTGGGTGGTCTGGAAATCCATGCCGAACTTCACCGAGTGGGCGCCCTTCGTCCAGCTGTAGTTATCGACGATCTGATAGCGGTTCTCGCTGGGGTAGGTGCGGGGATAAGCCTGCGCCGCGCCTACTGTGCTGCCAGCGATGGTGACGTAGAGGTTGCCAGTCTCGGCGGGTTGCAGATCGCTGGCGCCGGGATCGGAGAGGCGATCTTTGAACCAGCCGAAGCGCAGTTCGTTGACCGAGCTGTTGGTTACGACCGAAGTCCAGGAAGCCTTGCCATACTTATCCTGCACGGTGGAGTTGCCGTTGTTGCCGAGCATGTTGCCGGAGGTCAGTACAGCCTGAGTCTGAATGCCGTGCGGGGAGACCCAGCGCATGGCGTTCAGATCGAAGCTGAAGGTATTGCGGTCGGTGGGGCGCCAGTCGAGTTTGAGGAAGCCGAGTTCCTGGTTGTAGGTGCGGGGGACCAGGACATTCATCTGCTTCTGGATGAAATTAATGGCCGCGGTGCACTGCGCCTGGGTAGGACCGCCGAAGGAAGTGCTGGGCACACAGTTCGTTGCCGGGATGAAGTTTCCGGTGGGATCGGTGACGGTGTTGTTTACGATGCGGTTCTGGCCAGGGAAATTGCGGTTGGTGTAATCGAAGTTCGCGAAGTAGAACAGCTTGTCCTTCTTGAGAGCGCCGCCAATGCTGCCGCCGGCAGTGTGGCGCCATTCCGGAGCCTTGAGACCATTTGCGTAGCGATCGGTAGCTTCCAGCGTGCGATTGCGGAAGAACCAGTAGCCGGTGCCGTGAACGTCGTTCTGGCCGCTCTTGGTCACGGTGTTGATGACGCCGCCCATGGCGCGGCCGAATTCAGCCGAGAAGCCATTGGACAGCACCTGGAATTCCTGCACCGCGTCCTGCGAAATCTGGCTGCCGATGCGGGTGCGTCCGGCGTTCTCGTTGTAGAAACTGTTGGTGGTGTCGTTGCCATCCGTCAGGAAGGCGTTGCCAGCCGCGATGCCGCGGAAGCTGAGCAGACCGAACTCACCGTCGTTGGTCACGGCGGGGGTGAGCAGCACGTAGCTATCCACGCGGCGGCCGTTGATCGGCAGGTTGTCGATCTGGTCCTTACCCACGGTGGAGGTCACGCCCGTTTTGGTGTCTTCCACCATGGGCGCTTCGGCGGTGACATCCACTTTCGTGGTGGCCGAACCCACCTGCAGACCGACCTTGAAATCGACGTTCTGGCCGACCATAATTTCAAAATCTTTTACTTCGTAGGTCGAAAATCCCTGCTTGGTAACACTGATGCTGTACCCCGAGGAGGGAGTCATCGCCGGCGCGGCAAAGACTCCGGCGTCGGTGGAATTCATGGTGCGCTTGATACCTTTGCCTTCATTGGCAACCACAACGGTGGCACCGGGAATCACAGCGCCAGAAGCATCGCGGACGGTTCCGGAAACGGAGCCGAGTCCGGCGGTTGCCTGCGCGTATGCACCCGCCACGAAGGCGAGCGCGCAGATGGGTAGAGCTAGTGCTTTCCTCATATTGTTCCTCTTAAGGCCCTTAACACTTAGATGTTCAGGATACCAAAATAACGGTTTCAGAAGTATCGAAATCGCGCTGATATCGCGTTAATTTTGAGGTTTGTGGCGCTCGAATCCGCGCCTTCAACTCTATGAAAACAAATAATTCAAATACGGTTTTACGGATGCCACCAACTACACGTGGGTAGCGTGGCTAATTTCAGCAGAATCGAACCTATTGAGACGTCCACCGCGTGGCATACTGAAACGGGTACAGGCGATGGACGGGCTGAAAGAACGGCTGGCGGCGGTACGGGAGCGGATCGAACGGGCCGCCGCACGCGCGCAACGCGATCCTGCGGGGATTCTGCTGCTTGCGGTCACTAAGATCTTCCCCGCGGAGGCGATCCGCGCCGCCTACGACTTGGGCATGCGCGAATTCGGCGAGAATTACGTCCAGGAATTCGAAGGCAAAGCGCCTTTGGTGGCCGACTTGCCGGACGCACGTTTTCATCTCATCGGCCACCTCCAATCCAACAAAACGTCCAAGGCGGCGGAGTTGTTCCAGGCAATTCAGACGGTGGATTCGCCGAAACTGGCGCGCAGGCTGAATGACGCCGGCCGACCGCTCGACGTCATGCTGGAAATCAAACTCAGCGAGGAAAACGCCAAGCATGGCGCCGCGCCCGAAGCCCTGCCTGCATTGGTGGAAACGGTGCGCGCCTGCCCCAACCTGCGCTTGCGCGGACTGATGACCATGCCTCCGTGGAGCGAGGATCCTGAAGCGCCGCGTCCGTACTTCCGCAAACTCCGGGAATTGGGCGAAGCACATGGGCTCACGGAACTTTCCATGGGCATGTCCAACGACCTGGAGACCGCAATCGAAGAGGGCTCAACTTGTGTCCGCGTGGGCACGGCGCTCTTCGGCAAGCGGAAAAAAGTGAGCATGCCCGCGGTATGACGGTTGGCTTCTTTTCGCCACTGCCTCCGGCGCGCACCGGGGTGGCCGATTACGCCGCCTCGCTGCTGGCGGAACTGCGGCGTCACGGGAACGTGGAGGTCGCTCCCGAACACTGCGATATCGCGCTCTATCACTTGGGAAATAATGGCCTGCACGCCGAAATCTACCGTCGCGCCATGGAGCGGCCGGGCGTCGTCGTGATGCATGATGCCGCGCTCAACCACTTCCACCTGGGGCAACTTTCCGCAACGGAGTATGTGGACGAGTTCGTCTATAACTATGGGGAATGGAATCGCGGACTCGGGCAGCAAATGTGGCGCGAGCGGGCGACCTCGGCGTCCGACGAGCGCTATTTCCGTTATGCCATGCTGAAGCGGATCGCCGAACGGTCACGCGGGGTGGTGGTTCACAACCCGGCGGCTGCGGCAATTGTGGCCGAACATGCTCCCGGCGCGCGCGTGGTGGAAATTCCGCACCTGTTCGACCCGCCGCCGCTACCCGACGACGCCAGTGTGCTACGCTACCGCGCGTCGATCGGTGTGGAACCGGGGACTTTCCTTTTCGGGATCTTCGGCTATCTGCGCGAGAGCAAGCGCGTGGGCGCCGTGCTGGAGGCGTACATCGCCCTGCGAAGGGAGGCGCCGCGCGCCGGAATGCTGATCGCGGGGCAGTTCGTTTCCAGCGATCTGGAGCGCGCCGTGGACCCGCTGTTGCGCGCCCACGGCGTGGTCCGGCTACCGTACCTGCCGGAGGAGAAATTCTGGCTGGCAGCACGGTCGGTGGATGCGTGCATCAATCTGCGGTATCCGCCGGCGGGCGAAAGTTCGGGCATCGCGACTCGCATGATGGGTATCGGCAAACCCGTAATGGTCACCGAAGGGGAGGAAGCGTCGCGAATCCCCGAGGATGCGTGCCTGCGCATCGCCGCGGGTCCGGCGGAGCGCGATTCGCTCTGGCACAATATGGTTCTGCTAACATCGATGGCAGAAGTTGCGGACGAGATCGGCAGACGGGCGGCCGCACACATCGCTGCGCAACATCGGGTGGATCGACTCGGAAAACGGTTTTGGGACCTCTTGTGCGAAAGCTGTATCTAATTCTCGCCGGGGCGGCGTTGGCGCCTCTAGCTACCGGCGCACCCAAGCCCGTCGTTAAATATCTCAGCGTTCCGGTGGCCATGCGCGACGGTGTGCGCCTGTTCGCCAACGTTTACCTATCATCGGAAAATGCCAAGGTCCCGGCGATCCTGGTGCGCACGCCTTACGGCAAAGGCGCCGATATTACGGCGCACTATCAGGCCTTCGTGGAGCACGGGTACGCCATCGTGGTGCAGGATGTGCGCGGGCGGTACGAGAGCGAGGGCGCGTTCCAACCGTTGACGCAGGAAGTCCACGACGGCGACGATACGTTGAACTGGATTGCGCGCCAGCCATGGAGCAACGGCAAGATCGGCATGATGGGCGGGTCGTATGTGGGCATCGTGCAGTGGAAGGCGGCGCTGGCGAATAATCCCCATTTGAAGGCGATTTTCCCCGTGGTCTCCGGGTACGACGATTACCGCGATCGCTACTATTCCACGGGCGGCGCATTGAAACTCGGCAACCGGTTGGAGTGGATGGCGGAGAATCTGCGCGCCCCTGGGTATCACCAGGATTTCGGCAAATTCGTGCTGCATTTGCCGGTGCGCTCGGCGGACGTGGCCGCGCTGGGGTGGACTTCGCCGATGTACCGCGAGATCATCGAGCACCCCGCGTTCGACAACTTCTGGCGCGCGATCAGCACCAGGGAACATTTGGAAAAGGTGCGCATCCCGGTGTTCTCGGTGGGCGGCTGGTACGACAATTTCGTGCAGAGCGATTTGGAGGCTTATGCCGCACTGAGCAAGCGCAGCGGCGTGAATCGCGTGCTGGTGGGACCGTGGCCGCACAACATGTCGGCGGTGCTGGAGCATGGCGACTTCGGTTCCGATTCCACGGCGCCGGTGCGTTCCCTGCAAATCGAATGGTTCGACCAGTGGCTGATGGGCAAGGACTCAAAGCTGATGTCGAACCCGCCGGTGAAAGTGTTCGTGATGGGGGCCAATAAGTGGCGCGAAGAGACAGCGTGGCCGCCGGTCGATGCGCGGTCGCATGTCTTCTTCCTGGAAAGCGCGGGCCAGGCGAACTCGCTGGCGGGCGATGGCGGCCTAACCGAGAAGACGCCGCGCAGTACGGCTACCGACCGGTTTCTGTTCGATCCGTACACGCCCGTCCCCACGCGCGGCGGCGCCGTCTGCTGCAATCCGAGAATCTTCCCGTGGGGGCCGATGGACCAGCGTGGCGTGGAGCAGCGCAAAGACGTGCTGGTCTATACGACCAAACCGCTCAAGCATCATCTGGAAGTGGTGGGGCCGATTCAGGCGGTGCTGTACGTCGCTTCCAGCGCCAAGGACACGGATTTCACCGCCAAGCTGGTGGACGTCTTCCCGGACGGCAAGGCGCTCAATTTGACTGACGGCATCCTGCGCTTGCGGTATCGCAATTCGTTGGAGAAGCCCGAACTCGCCGTACCCGGCCAGATCTATCGGATTGCGATCGATGCGGGCGTGACGGGGAATGTATTTTTGAAGGGGCATCGGATACGCCTGGAGATTTCGAGCAGCAACTTCCCACGCTTCGACCGCAATGCAAATACCGGGGGGCCGGTGGAGCAGGCGGGCAAGCTGGTGACGGCCACGCAGACCATCTACCACGATGCCGCACACCCCAGTGCACTAATCCTGCCGGTGATTAAGTAGTGCGTGCAACCACTCCCTTACGGTCGTGGCTCTGATCAGAGCCGCGCGCGTCAGCAAGCGGTCTTCGATTGAGCGAATAGTCTCGCCCGGGGTTACTTGGCGTCGCGCCAGTTATCCCCTGTGCCTATGTCCACGACCAGGGGAACGGCCAACTTGTAGGCTCCTTCCATCTCGCTCCGCACCAGTTTGGAGACTGGCTCGACTTCTTCGGGCGGGCACTCGAAGACGAGTTCGTCATGCACCTGTAGCAGCATTTTGGCTTGGTACCCGAGAGCGTCGAACGCCGCATCGATGCGCACCATTGCGAGCTTGATCAGATCCGCAGCCGTACCCTGCAAGGGCGAATTTACTGCCGTGCGCTCGGCGAACCCGCGGGCGCTCGGATTGCGCCCGTTGATCTCCGGAATCGGCCGTTCGCGCCCGAACAGAGTCCTGGTGACGCCGGAGAGCCGCACTTCCGCGATAGTGGCGTCGATGAAGCGTCGCACCCCGGCATAGCGCGCGAAGTAGTTCTTGATGTACTTCTCGGCCTCGGCTCGGGAGATGCCCAATTGCGCCGCCAGCCCGAAGCCGCTGATTCCGTACACGATGCCGAAGTTCACCGCTTTGGCGTTGTTTCGCTCCTCCCGGGTCACCATCATCGGCGGCACGCCCATGACTTCGGACGCGGTCCGCGTGTGTATGTCCTCGCCATTGCGGAAGGCGTCGAGCAGCAGCGCGTCGCCCGACATGTGGGCCAGCAGGCGCAACTCGATCTGCGAGTAGTCGGCGACCAGGAGTTTCCACCCCTGGCGCGGCACGAAGGCGGCGCGAATTTCGCGGCCCAAGGCGGTGCGAATCGGGATGTTCTGCAGATTAGGATTGTAGGACGAGAGCCGTCCGGTGGCCGCACCCGCCTGATTGAAGCTGGTGTGCACGCGACCGGTCGAGGGGTCGATCAGCGCCGGCAGCGAGTCCACATAGGTGCCCTTCAGTTTGGTCAGTTGGCGGTATTCGAGCACCTTGCGCACGATCTCGTGATCGGCGGCGAGTTCGTCGAGAACGTCGGCCGCGGTGGAGGCGGCTTTGCCCTTCGCAGTCTTCGGAGCGGGCAGCCTCAGGTCTTCGAAGAGCACGCGCCCCAATTGCTGCGGCGAGCTGATGTTGAATGGCTTGCCGGCCAGGCCGTGGATCTCGCCGGTGAGGCGCGAGATCTCCGTCTCCATGATTGTGGAGAGCCGCTTCAGTTCCACCGGGTCGATACGGATCCCGGTGCGCTCCATGCGCGCCAGCACGCGCGTGAGCGGCAGTTCGATTTCGTCGTACAGCTTGCGCAGATTGCGGCCATCCACGGCGGGCGAGAGGTGGTGGTAAAGCTCCAGGGCGATGTCGGCGTGCTGCTCGGGAGCCGACCCGAGTTTCAGATCCATGCGGCGGCGCGCCTGCTCTTCCAGCGCGCAGCCCGAAGGATCGGCGTCCAGCAGGAAGGCGTAGAGCATCACGTCGTGGTCGAACCCGCGGGCCTCGATGCCCAGGCGCGCCAGTTCCAGCGATGCCGACTTGGCGTCGCAGGCGATCTTCACCGCGTTCGCATCTTCCAGCCAGGGCTTGAGCGCCGCGAAGTGCTCGCTGCGTACGGCGCGCGCCTCGCCCTCGCGCCACGCGAGTCCGATGGTATCGAGCGCGAACTCGCCCTCCGCCGATTTCGAAATTGCCACGGCAACGGGAGCGCCCGCGGCCTGCGCCAGCCACGCGGCGAGTTCTGCATCGCTCGCGATCACGCCGTACTGGCGGGTGCGCGAATCCTCGCTCGGGCCGAGTTCCTTGAGCAGGCTGTGGAACTCCATCTCTTTGTAGATGGCCTTTAGCAGGTCGGGATCGGGAGTCTGCGCCTTCGCCATATCGAGCGTGAATTCCACCGGCACGTCGGTGGAGATGGTGGCCAGTCGCTGGCTCATGCGGATGCGTTCTACGTTGTTCTGGAGGCTCTCGCGATAGGTCTTCTTTTCGACCTCGGCGGCACGTTCCAGGGCCGCGTCGAGCGAACCGAAGCGCGTGATCAGATCCTTCGCACCCTTGTCGCCGATGCCGGGCGCGCCCGGAATGTTGTCGACGGCGTCGCCTTTGAGCGCCAGCAGATCCGCCACCTGGTCGGGACGCACGCCCATGAACTCGAGCACCTTGGCGGCGTCGTAGATTTCGTCGTCCTTGGCAGGATTGAGCATGGTGACGTGGTCGTTGACGAGCTGCAGCATGTCCTTGTCGCTGGACACGATGACCACGTCCATACCCACGCCGGCGGCGCGCCGGGCGAGGGTGCCGATCACGTCATCGGCCTCGAAGCCCGGGTATTCCAGGACGGGGATGCGCATGGCTTCGATGACGCGGCGGACGAGCGGAATCTGGTCGAGCAGGTCGGGCGGCGTCTCCACGCGGTTGGCCTTGTACTCGGCGAATTCCTGCACGCGGTGGGTGGGTCCTTCGCTCTCGAAGATGGCGGCGATGTAGGCGGGGTTGTACTGCTTCGACAGCTTGCGCAGCATGTTGTTGAAGATGTAGACCGCCTCAGTCGAGAAGCCGGTGCTGGTGCGCATGGGAGGGGCGCCCGATCGCGCGCGCGCATGGTAGGCGCGGAAAATGAACCCGAAGGAATCGATAAGGAATAGCTGCTGTCTGGCCACTGCGCCCATCATACGATAGCGCGTTGAGTCGGACGGCTGGTGTGGTTTTAAGCATAACTTTGCCGTTTGGCAAGGTTATGGTTTATCGGGGGCGACGACGACGTGTATCGCCCTTTAGCTTGGATTTCTACTTCGATATGCCGAGGGCTTGGTGCGCCTCGCGAATGGCCAGATTGATGGCGCTCCATTCGCGGCAAGACCCCGCCGGAAGGCGCTCAAGAATCCGGTTTGTTGATGGGTACAAGTTCTGGCTCCAAAGCTCTGTCGCAATGCCATGGACGTCGCGATACAGGCATTCACGCCGCCGCTTCGTCTCAGTGGAGACGCACTGGCGGTGCCGCTCCGCAACCAAGCTTCTTACGGGCGGGAAGTACTTGTTCATGAAGAATACCGTTATGCCGAGGCGCTGCAGAGATCTCGTAACGATGGCACCGGGTCTCCACGAGCGCCGCCGATACCTTCTCTCCAAATCCACTCTACGGTTCCAGAACCTCCGACGAAACGATCCCCGTACCGTTCCACAAGCCGAGGATGCGCCACCGTGAAGGTCCGAAAACGCTCGAGCCGCAAGTCAG
>JBDTPR010000224.1:0-9514 GCA_039932635.1 Candidatus Solibacter sp. | reverse complement strand
TCTTCACCTTGTACAGCACCAGGAAGCCATAGTGCTGCCGGATCACGTGATAGTACGCCCACACCCCCACCAGCAGGGCGAGCAGGCCCTTCTGCCCGGCCAGCACCATCAAGGGACCCAGTGAGAAGAAGATCAGCAGGCTGCCGTAGAGCAGCTTCGGATGGCGCGCGCGGGCGTCCTTATCGAAGTACGTGCGGCTCGCGGTAGCGAAGATGTGCGTGCCGTCGAAGCCCACGCTCCAGAACCACCAGAGCAGCGAGATCTTCACGTGCGCCGCGGTGTACAACCCCAGGTACAGATAACCGGCCAGCGCGCTGCCAATTATAAGCCCGAGATCCACACCCCGATTGACGATCCAGCGGGGAGAACTCCCCGCCGGCGCTGTGGCAACGGCGGCCATGCACTCAAGCCGCGCTTAGACGTAACGAACTTTGGTGCCGCCCTCGTCCCAAAGAACCTTCTTCTGGTTCTTGTACGAGAGGGTCGCCATGTGACCGCTGATGGCCGCCTGCTGCCCCACCGGAGGCGGCGCAATCGGCTGCTCCTTACCCAGAATGCTCTGGATGAAGTTGCGGAAATGGTTGATCGCGCCGTCGCGTTCCTTGTACTCCTGCTGCCCGTTGATGTGGATGGCGGCACGCGCTTTGATCGCTTCC
The DNA here is from genome assembly GCA_039932635.1 of Candidatus Solibacter sp. GTDB lineage: Bacteria > Acidobacteriota > Terriglobia > Bryobacterales > Bryobacteraceae > Solibacter. Next base: position 8,858 of record JBDTPR010000224.1, on the reverse strand, counting down.
GGCGCTTTACTGGGCACGGTCGCGCTGCGCGAATTGTAGGTTTCCGGCTCGAAGTACAGATCCTGGCGGTTCATCACCCGGATGGTCCCTTCGTTGCCCATGATTTCTTCGCCGTAGCCGAAGTACTCGTTGCCCAGATAGCAACTGTAGTTGAGTTGCATCTTGTCGGCATAGTCGTACACCGCCGTCAGGCAGTCCGGCACATCGCGATCGTCCGCCGGATCGGTCCAACGGTAATTGCCGCCGCTCGCCATGCACGATTTCGGCACCGTTTTGCCGAGCATGAAGTTCACGATGTCGGTCTGGTGTACCAGCAGATCGGTCGAGATTCCGCCCGAGTAATCCCAATACAGACGCCACTGGAAATAGCGGTGCGGATCCCACGCCTTCTTCGGAGCCGGACCCAGGAAGCGGTTCCAATCGGTATTCTGCGGCGTGGCTTCGGCCGGAATCACGTAGCGCCACGAGGGCTCGTTCGGCAGGCCATTGCGGTACCAGAACGCGCGCACAAAGTGCACGTCGCCAACCAGGCCCTGCTTGATCAGTTCCTTCGCCTTGATGTAAAGCGACGAGCTGCGATTCTGCGTGCCCACCTGCACAATCTTCTTCGCCTGCTCCCACGCCTTCACAATCTCGAAGCCCTCTTCGATGGTGTGCGCCAGCGGCTTCTCGATATATACGTGCTTGCCGGCCTTCAGCGCCGCGATCGTCATATCGTGGTGCAGGTGCTCCGGTGTCATAATGTACACCGCGTCGATCGCCTTATCGGCCAGCAGTTCCCTGTAATCGACGTAAGCCTTCGCCTTAGCGCCCCAGATGGTCTGCAGGCGGTCCTGCGCCCGCGCGATGTAGCCCTGGTAGGTGTCGGCGATGGCCGATATCTGCACTTCATTGGCCGCCGCCGTATGAAGCCAGTCGAGTCCCGCGTAACCACGCGTGCCGACGCCGATCCAGCCGATATTGATCTTATTATTCGTACCCTGCGCCGATACTACGGCCGGAGCAGCGGCTACCGCGGCCGCTTTGATGAAATTTCGCCGATTGAGTTCGTCCGCCATGGGACCTCCAAATCCGATATATACCCCGATGATAGCAGCGTTAGTTGTGGGGGTCGCGCTTACAGATCCTTAACCGCCACGCGGAACTTCAAGGTGAGGGGCTTGCCGCGCTCCAGGGTGTACCCATCCACCGTAGCCGTCCGCCCCGGGAACGACGCGCCCACAAACCCGTAATTCCGCAGGCACCACTGCATCGCCGTCTCCGCCGTTATCCGCAGCGCGACCCGCTTGCCGCCAAACACGCCTTCCAACTCCGCCCATTTGTGCGGCACCAGATCCTCATCCTTGGCGATGGTCGCGCCATCCGCGCGCAGCACTGTACCCTCGCGCGCCGCGAAACGAGTGCTTAATCCACCATAACTCTTTCCGGCCTCGGCCGACCCGCGTAGCGTCACCGGAGCCCCGAGCGCCTCCCACTTCAGTTCCACATCCATCTCGCGCGTATTGCCCGCCGCGGGCAGCACCGCAAGCCGCAAGTCCTCCTTCACGATGTTCTTGCCGCCCGCCTCCCAAATATTCGATGCGCGCAGGGTCCCGCCGCTCACCGCAGGAACCCCCACCGCGCGATGCTTCGCCGTGAACATCATCCAGATGTCGTACTTCTTGCCCTCCGTCTCTACCACCGGCCAGCTCCAGAACAGCCCGCGATGATGCCAGTGATCCTGCGGAAAATCGTCCAGCATCGAGACGCCGCCCGGCGTATACACGGGGAAGATGTAGCAGCACCGCCGCTTCTCTTCCGGCGCCCCCGCCTTCAACTGTGGGCCATAGTTGTAAACTAGCGCTACCTTGCCGCCTTCGCGGAGTTCCATCCGCCCTTCGCCGATATCCTGCCAGGCAAACCCCTGTCCGAACACCGGCGCCGCGAGCAACAGCAAACTAACCGCGAGACGCATTGCGTACCTTCTCCTCGTCCACTTCGATTCCCAACCCAGCGCCCGTGGGCACCAGGAGCGCGCCATTCTCCACCACCAGCGGCCGCCTCAAAAACGATCCCGCCAGGAATTGCGGACCATTCAACGCCGCCGGATACTTCAACCCGTACGCCCCGTACAACAACAGCGATGCCGCCAGCGACACGTCGGGATCCGTCAGTCCGCTTCCCAGGAAAATCAGCTTATTGCGCTCCAGGAATTCCACCTGGCGCCGCGCATCGAATAGCCCCGCCGTGCGCGCGGGTTTCATAGCCACGCCGTCTAGCAGCTTCAACTTGTGGAACTCCGCCAGGTCGTTCACCGACACCACGCCTTCATCCAGAATCAGGGGCAGCGCGCCCTGCTTCTTCAATGCCGCCAGACCGCTCAGGTTGTTCGGCATCACCGGCTGCTCCAGGACGTTCACGCCCGCCTCGCGCAGTTGCGGCGCCACGGTCAGCGCCGTGTCGGTATCATAGCCGCCATTGCCGTCCGCCCACAGGAAGCAGTCCGGCGCGAGCCGCCGCACTTCCTTCGCCATCGCCACATCGAACTTGGGATCGGGCGCCACCTTGATATTGAAATTCCGATAGCCGCGCTTGTTCCCCTCCGCCATCAAGGGCTCGATCTCGGCGACCGTCTTCACGTTCACAGTCCAACTGAGCGGAATTCGCGCCAGCGGCTTGCGGCCCCATAACTCCGCGACACTCTTGCCCGCATACTTGCCGGCCAGATCGTGCAGCGCCAGATCGAGCCCCGCCTTCGCAATCGGCATCCCCGTGGAGAACGATCCCGCGATCGCCTTATTCAACAGGATGTGCGCGCCCTCGATATCCAACGGGCTCTTGCCAATCACCGCCGGACCCAGATACCCGCGCAACGCAGTAGTCGCGGATTCGATGGTCTCGTAGCTCCACGTCGGCAGCGGCACGCTCTGCCCCCACCCCACCGCGCCGTCCTCACAAGTCACCTTGACGAACACCGATGGACGCTCGGGCTTGGGCAGAAATTTGAAGTACGCCGTCACCGGATAATTCACCGGAAAGACTTCGACCTTCAGAATCGGCGCCGCGTCGCGAGCCAGTGCAGGCAGCGCGCCCAGTCCCGCAATAAATACTCTCCGGGTCATACGCCCGCCACTATATCACCGTGCAAGACTACTACTAATGCTGCTTGTGGGGCAGACTTTAGTCTGCATACTGACTTCAGTCGGTACACCGGCCGAGAGGCCGGAAGCTTATATGTTTTTCTTACACCAATCACATGACTGAACCCAATGGCCTCCCGCCGATTCTCTGCGCACACCTGCTACGGCGGGTGGACGAACTCTTACTCCAACTCTTGCCCTCGCTCAGCGAAAGCGAGTGGGACCTTCAAACCGTCGCGCCCGAGTGGAAGGTCCGCGACGTTGCCGCGCACCTGCTCGATACCCCGCTCCGAAAACTCTCCATGGTGCGCGACGCGTGTGTCGTGGATCGCTTGGACATCCGTTCGCCGCACGACCTCGCCACACTGGTGAACCGCCTGAATCGTGAAGGCGTGAACGTCTACCGCAGGCTGAGCCCCGCGGTCCTGATCGACCTCATGACCACGACCTGCCAGCAGAACGCCCGCTTTCACGAATCGCTCGATCCCTTTGCGCCAGCCGCCTTCGCCGTCAGTTGGGCAGGAGAAGACCAATCGTTGAACTGGTTCGACACGGCTCGCGAGTTGACCGAACGCTGGCATCACCAACAGCAGATTCGCCTCGCCGCCAATCGACCCGGCATCATGCTTCCGGACCTCTACCACCCGGTGCTGGATTGTTTTATTCGCGCTCTGCCGTTTCATTACCGCGATGTCGAAGCGCCCGCTGGCACACTGCTTCGCCTCGAAATTTCCGGCGATTGCGGCGGAACCTGGCTACTCGCGCGGCATGACTGCGAGTGGTCGCTGATAAAAGACAGCGGCGCGGAAACTGTCGCGCACGTGATCGTACCGCAGACGATGGCCTGGAGAATCTTCACCAGGGGCATCGATCGGGAAGCCGCCCGCGCGCAGGTCGAGTTCTACGGAGACCGCGATCTCGGCGAGAAAGTCCTTCACCTAACCGCTATCGTTGCGTAGCCAGCGCCGCGGGGAGTTGATCGATGGTCTCCAGCAGAATGTCCGGCGCCGCTGTTTCAATCCGGCTCCGCGTCACATATTCGCTCACCACGCCGATCGTAAAGACGCCCGCGCTCTTCCCCATCTCGATATCCTCGGGAGCGTCGCCGACGTAGCAGCAGCTTCCCGCCCCTGCGTTCAACAGCGCCAGGGCCCGCTCGATCCCTTCAGGGTGCGGCTTGCGATTCACCACGTCCTCATGGCAAACGATCGCCGCGAAGACCAGGCCCAGCCGCCGGAACTCCTGGTCGATCCGTTCCCGGTTGGCGCCCGTGACAATCCCCATCTGCATCCCGTCGGCGCGGCAGCGATCGATCACCGCACCGGCCCCCGGCAGCAGCCCGGGCTCTTCGCCATCGTAGTGGTGCAGCCAGCGCAGGTCGGCTTTGTTCCATGAGTCGCGCGGCAACCCGAACGCCTCGTACATGCGATACCACGCCGGAGTGTAGACCGCCTGGTATTCGTCAAATCCAAACGAGAGGCCGAATTCCGCCAGAGTCTTTTCGAACGCCCGGTAGAGGGCTGCTCCCGAGTCGCACAGAGTGCCGTCCCAATCGAACAGCACCGTGCCGATTCGCCGCATTCCTCTATCAGAACATGAGTCGCAAACCCAGTTGGGCCTGGCGCGGATCGCCCAGTCCGCTCTGCACCGTGCCATCGAAGTTGAACAGCAGGCTGGTCGTCTCCGGATGCTTCGGATTGGCGCGATTGGTCAGATTGAACGCGTCCACGATGGCCTGCAAGTGGAAGCGCTCCGTCAGCTTGAAAGTCTTGGCGGCGCGAAAATCGAGTCCGAAGAACGTGTTGTTCTTCCAGATCGTATTGCGGTTCACGATGTAGCCGTTAGGCTGAATGCGATTCGCCACCGACTTCGGCTGCGGCGTATGGAAGCTGATCCGCGGCGAGAAATCGATGCCCCACGGCGCGTTCAACAATCCGAACATGTTGAAGCGGTGCCTCTGCATGCGGTCGCTGAAGCCGTAGTCTGGCTTGAAATTATTGGCCACCGCGTAGCGATAGCTGAACGGGTCGCGCTCGTTGTCGTCGTCCGCCAGATCTTCCGACAGTTGGTAGTTCATCTGGAACTGGAAACGCTTCGACATCTGCTTCTGCAGTCCAATCGTGAGCCCCCGGTAGAGCGCTTTGGCCGAACTCTCCAACGTGGTCAACTGGCCGATGCCATTGGTTCCGCCGGTACCCAAGCCGCTGCTCCAGGGCGACTTGAAGACTGGGTCATTGCGGTCGATGAAGCGACTGGCGTGGACAGTCTTGGCCCACGTGAATCCCGCCATCACTTTCAAGTCGCTTGTCAGCGCCCGTTCCATATTGAAGCTCCACGTGTAGGTGCGTGGATTGGTGAAATTCTTGTCGGTGACATACACCTGAGGATGGTCGGGAGGCAGGTTGCTTGCGTTCGGGACCAGTTGGTCGTACGCCGGCGGCGTCAGGCCAAAACCATTGAAGGTGGAATCGCGATAGATCGATTGACCCACCGAGCCGTTGGTGGAACGCGTGCTCGCCAGATTCAAGCCCGGCGTACGCGCATAATAAATGCCGCCGCCCAGCCGGAACAGCGTCTTGGCATCCTTCCCGGGCGACCACACCAGGCCGACGCGCGGTTGGAATTGCGTCGTGGAGGAAGGGATCTTGCCGTTGGACGGGAAGCCCCCCTTGCCGATGAACGGTGCGAAGAAAACCTGATCGGGCGGCGTAATCGGGTCCGGCTCGATCTGCGCATCCCACCGCAGCCCGTAGCTCAATGTCAGGTTCTTGCGAATCTGCCATTTGTCCTGCACGAAGAACGCGGGTTCCAGTTGCTCGATCGTCTGTGTGCCCGCATCCTGCGTGGACTTGCCGTTGACTCCCGCGAACTGAAGGTACAGCGCCAGCGGCCCCGTGATACTGGTCCCGGCGGGACACGTTCCATTGTTGTTGGTCGAACCGTTCGAGCATTCCACGTATTTGGGACCGATGTTCACATAGTTCATGAAGCCCTGGACGCTCCCGAATATGTAACGTCCATTGGCGAAGCCGATAAAGGTCTGCGTGGTCGACGTGCGATTGAGTTCGGCGCCGAACTTGAAATTGTGCGCGCCGCGGATCAACGAAAAGTTGTCGTTGATCTGGAACCGCGTATCGTGATCTTTCACTGGGATAAAGAAGGGCAGCCCGAAACGATACTGGCCCACAAAATCAATCCCCGTATCCGGCAGCGGACGGCTCTGGCCGGGCAGAGAAGGACCCTCGTAGTCGCGCGGACGGTCTTCGCGCGAGAACTGGAAGCGCGCTTCATTCAGCGTCGTGGCCGATAGCGTCGTGTTGAGCTGGAAGCTCACCGTGTGGGAGAAATCGCGCTCGATCGCGTTGGCGCTGGTTCCCCAACTCTCTACATCGAACGTGCCGTTAGGCTGCCGCGAATGCGCATAGTTGTAGCGCCCCGTGAACAGGCTCTTCGAGTTGACATACCAGTCGATCTTGCCCAGCGCCGCGGTTGCGGGGTTGTCCCGCGTGATCGGACCGTTTTCGCCGGGATCGTTGAACTTGCTGGCAAAGAAACTCACCAGCGCGGGGTCGATGCGATTGGAGTTGTTCTGCTTGGTCTGCGTGAAGAACTGCTGGTCGAAGGCGCCGAAATAGAACAGTTTGTTCTGACGGATGGCGCCGCCCAGCGTGCCGCCGAACTGCTCCTGCGAGAATGCCGAAAGGCGCGTGCCGTCGGACAGGCGCGAGGTCAGGCCGGTCCACTTCTGATATTCGTGCAGCGTCCCGTGCGTGCCGTTGGTTCCGGATTTGGTCACCACATTGATGAAGCCGCCGGAACTGCGTCCGAATTCCGCGGGAGCGCTGTCGGCCACCACCTGAAACTCTTTGATCGCGTCCAGGCTCACCGTAAACGGCGGGCGCTGGCCGCCGCGCTGTTCGCCGAAGAAGGGATTATTGTTGTCCGCTCCGTCGATCGAAACGTTGTTGTTGATCCCCTTCTGCCCGTTGATCGAAATCTCATCGCCGTCCGGACCCTGTACAATCGACACGCCCGGCGTCAGCGTCACCAGGCTGAGAAAATTGCGCCCGTTGTTTGGCAGATCGCGAACCGACCGCTGATCCAGATAAGTCGAATTCTCCACCCGGCCGGATTCCAGAATGGGCGCCTCGGCGCTCACCGAAACCACCTGCTCCACCTGGGAAATGCCCAGCACAACGTTGAGTGAAATCGTCTGCCCCACCGCAAGGTCCAGGCCCTCGCGCACATTGGTGCCGAAATTCGGAGCCTTGGTTGTGACGCGGTAAGGCCCCAACGGCAGCAGCAGCCCTCGGAACCGTCCTTCGTCATCGGTCAAGAGTTCCCTGGTGAAGTTCGTCCCCAGGTTGACAATGGTGACCTGCGCCTTCGCAATGGACCTCGCCGACTGGTCCGAAACCGTACCTTCAATCATGCCGGTGTTAGCCTGCGATTGCGCAAAGGCCATAGTGGACAACAGGAGCGTACCTACTATTAACTTGATGAGTCCCGCAAACCGATAAGCGATCATAAGTCGACCTCAGACGTTGGATTTACCGGTGCGATGAGCGAGCGGAACGTGGCTCAAATCTTGCAGTTGCTGTGGCAGCATGTCACAACCTGGTTACATCCACCTGGCGACAGTTCACACCCCCGGAATGGCCCGAGTATGAGCGTTTTGTCACCGTCGTGTCAAGGCAAATTCACATGTGCCGCGCAGCTATTTGTAAGGCTGCTCTCCAATGCTAAGCTGTTGACGCATGGTGCGGTCGATGCTCATCGATACGGACACCGCTTCAGACGATGCGGTAGCTCTCATCATGGCGTTGCAGGCACCCGATTTAAGTGTGCTTGCGATCACTACCGTTGCCGGAAATGTGGGCGTGGCGCAGGCTTCCAGAAACGCGCTCTACGTGGCGGAGTTGTGCGAATCCCCGGTGCTCGTCTACCTGGGCGCGGCGGCGCCTCTCTCCCGGACCGCAATACCAGCCGACTGGTTCCATGGCAGCGATGGACTCGGCAATCATGACTATCCCGCGCCGCGGCGCAACGTAGAACCCGGGCATGCCGTGGACGCAATCATCGGGACCGTCAATGCCAATCCCGGGCTGACGCTAGTCACCTTGGGCCCGTTGACCAACGTCGCGTTGGCGCTCGCCGCGCAGCCCTCGATTGCCGCCAAGGTCGGCCGCTGCGTGTTGATGGGCGGCAACCCGTGCTGCGAGGGCAATGTCACGCCGGCGGCGGAATACAACATCTGGTGCGATCCTGAGGCCGCGCAGATCGTCCTCCGCTCCGGCATGGCGGTGGACCTGGTGGGCTGGCACCTGTGCCGTGGTGAAGCCGTGTTGAACGCCGCCGACATCGCGCACGTAAACAGCATCGGCACGCCCCTAGCGCAATTCGCCATCGAGTCCAATTCCACCGCGATGGAAGCCTACCGCCAGCAGACCGGAGAAACCGGTATCTCCCTTCCCGATCCCGTGGCCATGGCCATCGCGCTCGATCCGTCCATCTGCACATCGCGCTCCCGCCACGCCATCCAGATCGAAACCGGCAGCGCGTTGACGCGCGGCATGACGGTCGTAGACCGCCTGAATGTGACCGGCGACGAGCGCAATCGAGACCTCTGGAAGGCCGCGCCCACCGCCGACATCTGTTGGACCCTCGATGTCCCGCGATGGAAGCAGTCGCTCTACGCAGCCCTTGCGCGTGGCGTGACCCGGTAATCAGCACCACTCC
>JBDTPR010000223.1:0-9543 GCA_039932635.1 Candidatus Solibacter sp. | reverse complement strand
ATCGGCCTCAAGGTGACTGAGAAGCCCGTGCACTTCCGCGACCTGCACGCAACCCTGCTGAATCAGATGGGCCTTGACCAGGACGCGTTGAGTTATTTGTACCTGGGACGCAAGGAGCGGCTCACCGAAGTCCGCGGCGAGATTGTGAAGGACATCATCGTCTAGTCCATAAAGCCCTCGCGCAGACCGCCCGTTGCGGGTAGACTCTGTGCATGGACTGGACATCAATTCTCAAAACTGTTGAAATCACCGCCACGCAGCGTCGGGCTGCAGGTGCTCGGCGCGATCATTCTATATATCGTCGGCCGCTGGCTGATCAGCTTCGCCGTGGGCCTGGTACAGAAGGGTTTGACGGGCCACAAGATTGAACCCACGTTGATGCGGTTCATCGGCAGCACCATCTCGGTGATTTTGAATATCACGCTGGTGATCGCGATCCTGGGGTATTTCGGAGTGCAGACCACCAGCTTCGCGGCGCTGCTGGCGGGGGCCGGGTTGGCCATCGGGTCGGCATGGGGCGGACTGCTGGCGAACTTCGCGGCGGGCATTTTCCTGGTGATGCTGCGGCCCTTCAAGGTCGGCGATTTCATTTCCGCCGGCGGCATCACGGGAACCGTGGCGGAGGTCGGCCTGTTCGTGACCACCATCAATACGCCGGACAACCTGCGTACCTTCGTGGGTAACAACAAGCTGTTCTCAGATAACATCCAGAACTTCTCCGCGAACCCATTCCGGCGCGTTGATTTGTCGGCGCAGATTTCCGGCGCGGCCGATCCGAAGATCGCCATCACTGCGCTGAAACACCGCATTATGCAGATCCCGAACGTGCTCGCCAAGCCCGAGCCCGATGTGGCGATCGCGTCCTTTACGCCGGCGGGGCCGGTGCTGGCGGTGCGCCCGTACACCGGGAATGATACCTACTGGCAGGTCTACTTCGACACCAACATGGCGATCCGCGATGTGCTCGGCGACGGCACGTATCCCGCTCCCATGCCCGTGTTCGGCGTGGCGCAGGTGGGAAGCAAAGCGGCAAGCGCATAATTGCCTCAAAGAGGGTCGAAAAACCACGGCTCCCTCACGGTCGCGCCTCTGATGGGGCTCCGTTCTCCATCGAAGCTTCGCTGCCAGGAGGCCGTACTACCGCGCTGCCTCCGCCGCCTTGCGTATCGCGGGGTCGGGGCTTTCGAGCGCTTTCCGCAGGTGCGCCTGCGCGTCCGCACGCTCGCCACGCGCAAGCAGCAGGCGCGCGAGTTTGAGGTGCGCTTCGTAGTAGTTGGGGTCGAGGCGCAGGGCGAATTCGAAGTGCCCGCGCGCTTCCGCAAACTCACCGCGGCGCGCCGCGAGTTCGGCGAGATTCACTCGAATGGCGGCGACTTCCGGCCGCAAGCGGACAGCTTCGCGCACCGCCTGCCAGGCTCCGGCCGCATCGCCATTCCGAAATAGCGCGGCGCCCAGATCGTTGCGCGCCTCCGCATTCTCGGGCTCGAGATCCACCGCCTTGCGCAACGTCGCCACCGCGTCCCCGAGCCTGCCCTGACGCGTGAGCACTTTCGCCATCGCTTGAAGCGGCGCGGCATCGCGCGGCGCGAGCTCCGCCGCACGCCGCAGACTGCGCACGGCACCCGCCAGATCGCCAGTCGCGGCCAGCGAGTTGCCAATGCCGTAGACGGGACGCCAATCGGCGGGGGCCCGCGCGATGGCCTGCTGGTATGCCGCGATTGCCTTCGCGGGTTGTCCATTGTGCCGGTAGGCCTCTGCGAGTTCGAGATAGAACTCACCCGATTTCGGCTGGGCGCGCGCGATCGCCGCCTCCAGCAGCGGGATTCCTTTGGCGAGATTCGCCTCGTGAGTGACTTGTGCGACCGCGACGTAGAGTTCGTTCTCAGGGGTGTGCGCGAGATCGGGCGGATAGTAGGGCAGCACCGGACCTCGATATGGCGGCGTGGTCAAGTCATTGGCTTCGACGGCGGGCGACGGCGCCGCCTCGGGCCGCTTGCGGATGTAATGGTCGGTGACCGCGACCTGCACCGCGTCCGACGGCGCGCGCCGCGGCATGTGGCACGAGATGCATGCCGTGGCCGCCGGATGCGCGGCGGATAGCGCTCCCGAATGGCACCCGCGACAGGCCTGCGAATAGCGCGCTTCGGCATCGGCGCCGCGTGGAACGTCGTGCGGATTGTGACACGTGGTGCAAGTCATCTGCCCCGCGCTCTTCTGAAAGCACGCAGACTTCTGGAGCCGGTAGGGCGAACTGGAAAACTCGAATTTGTCTTCGTGCCCCGCGCCTGGCGCGTGATCGAAGTGGAGCGCGTAACTCTCCAGCGGCTCGCCGGGGCGGTAGGAGAACGCGCCGCGATCGAAGCGCGTGATCGACGCCGGCAGCCGCAGGCTGGTAGTCTCCATGTGGCATTGCAGGCAGACCTCCATGCGACGCGCAGGTTCCAGGCGCGCGGGATTCACGATTGCGCCGCGCACCTGATCCACCGGAGCGCCGCGCTGCGCGGCCTCGACGTGCGCTTTGCCGGGACCATGGCAGCGCTGGCAATCGATACCCTGTGGCAAGCGCGCGGGGAAGATGGTCTTGCGCTGGCCCGCTTCCACCGCGGGATACGCGTTGTGGCAGAACATGCACGAGAAATTGATCTTGCGGCTGAAGCCGGCGTGGGCGGGCCCCGCGTAGCCCGGGCTCATGCCCCAATGCCCGCCATTTTCCGCGTACCAGGTGGCCGGCAGTTCGAGCAGTTCGCCCGCGGCGCTGCGCGAAAGATAGCTGCGCGCGTGATTACCGGAACCGATCCAATAATTGACGGGCTTCTCGATCACGAAGGCGTCCTGCGCGCGGCGCAGCCAGGCGACTCCATCGCGCACCGCCAGCGAGAAGGTCTGCGCGGAGGCGTCGTGCCGCAGTTCGCCGTCCTTCATCGCGGGCAGTGCCGAGCCCTGCGTAATCGCGCCGAACGACCGCGCCATTCCAGTGCGCGCATAGCTCTCCGCAAGCTTGGCGTGGCACGCCGCGCACGAGTTGGCCTCGGCGTAGCCAGGCGGCTGGGCGGCGGCGATGGATGCGAGCGCCGCTGCCACTAAGAATGCGGGTGGACAGGCGATGAATGAACCCACTAAACCCTGGTCGAAATCGTCAAATTGGCGGGTTGCAGTCCCGGCGATGTCGCCGTGACCTGGACCCTGCCGGATTTCCCAGTCGATTGTACGATAGCCAGAGCCAGGCCGTTGAACGCCTTGCGGCGCGGCGCCTTGTAATCCTCGTGGCTCTGCGGATCGCCATTGTCGAAGCCGATGAGTTTGCCTTCACCCGTGACGGGCAATTCGACCTCGTTGGCGGCGGTGGGCACCATGCGCCCCCGGGCGTCCACAATCGTCACGGTGATGTGCGCTACATCGCGCCGGTCCGCGCCGATCTCCGCGCGATCCACCGACAGCCGTACGGCCGCGGCATCGCCTGTGGTTGTGACCTCCTCGGTGACCACCACCTTGCCGTCCTTCGTGCCGATGGCCTTCAGCGTGCCGGGCTCGTAAGGCACGTCCCATTCCAGGTGGAGATCGTTGGTGGTGCGGGGCACACGGGCGCGCGCGCCGGTGTTGCCGTAGCGCTCTTCCATGCCGTAGCGCGGGAACGCATAACCCTTCACGCCCACCGTGCGGCCGTTGAGAAAGAGTTCCACCGTGTCGCAATTGGTGTAGCACGTCAACGGGATGAACTGGCCTTCCCTGCCCTTCCAATTCCAGTGCGGCGCCAGGTGCAGCATGGGCTTCTCCGTCCACTGGCTCTGGTAGAAATAGAACCCGTCCTTCTTGAAGCCGCACATGTCGATCACGCCGGCCGACGCGCCCTTGCCCGGCCAGCGCGATTCGCCGAGATAGTCGATGCCGGTCCACATGAAGTCGCCGGCCACGTAATCGTAGGTGCTGACGAAACGCCATTGCTGCTCGACATCGATATTGCGCCCGCGCCCGCCGCGCGCAGCGAAAGCGGGCGGCGCTCCCGCGGCCGGCGGAGGCGCGGGGAAGAGATTTCGGTAATCGCCGCGCGTGCTGCCCATCGACGAGCTCTCGGTGCCGATTACGCGCCGCTGCGGGAAGGCCGCGCGATCGATGCTGAAGTACTTCTCCTTGCGGTCGCGCCAGCGGTCGGCATAGTTGTAGCCCACCACGTCGAGGAGCGCCAGGAATTCGGGGCGCACGCGATTGGTCAGCGGCTCCGATGCGATCTGGTCGCAGCCCGCCGTCACCAGGCGCGTGGGATCCTCCGTGTGGAACACGTCGAGCAGTTTGCGAAGCGTCTCCGCGCCTTGTGGGCGCGACTGGTCGCCGATCTCATTGCCGGCGCTCCACAATACAACGCTCGGATGATTGCGGTCGCGGCGCACGAAATCCTGTACGTCGCGCTGGTACCACTCGTCGAAATAATTCGCGTAGCCGAAGGGGCCGATCTGTCCCTTGCCCACCTTCCACTCGTCGAACGCCTCGTTCATCACCAGGAAGCCCATGCGGTCGCAGAGGTCCATAAATTCGGCGGCGTACGGATTGTGACTGGTGCGGATCGCGTTGCAGCCCATCTCGCGCAGAGTCTCGAAACGCCGCTCCCACACGCGCTCCGGCACCGCCGCGCCCACCGATCCGCCATCGTGATGCAGGCACACGCCATTCAATTTGACGCGCTCGCCATTGAGCAGGAAGCCCTTGTCGGCGTCGAACACGGCCTCCCGAATGCCCAGCGGCGTATCGTACTCGTCGATTACGTTGCCGCCCTCGCGCACCGTGCTGCGCACCTTGTACATATAGGGATCGGCCGTGCCCCACAGGCGCGGCTTCTGCACCGCGAGTTGCTGCACAAATTCGTACTCCGCGCCCGCCGCGAGCTGCTGCGTGGCCTCGGCCGACTGCACCGTCTTGCCCTCGCGATCGAGCAGCGCGGTGGTGAGCACACACGTGGCCGCGGCAGTTCGCCGATTGGTCACGCGCGTCTTCACCTGCACGGTGGCCGCGTCTTTCGACACGCGCTGCGTGGTGACGAACGTGCCCCAATAAGCAACGTGCAGCGGATTCGTCGCCAGCAGCCAGGTGTGCCGGTAGATCCCCGAACCCGAATACCAGCGGCAATTGGGCTGCTGGGAATTGTCCACCTTCACTGCCACCACGTTGTCGGCGCCGGCCTTCAGGTGGGGCGTCAGATCGTAAGCGAACGCGATGTAGCCGAACGGCCGCTTCCCCAGGTACTGGCCGTTGATCCAGACCTCGCTGTTCTGATACACGCCGTCGAACTCGATGACCACGCGGCGTCCGGCATACGACGCGGGCGCACGGAAGCGCTTGCGATACCAGCCAATGCCGGTGGGCAGGCTGCCCTGCGCTTTCTCCTGCTCGCTGAAGGGACCTTCGATGCTCCAATCGTGAGGGAGATCCACGGAGCGCCACGAGCTGTCCGCAAAATCGGACTGCTGGGCGCCGGGGAAATCGCCGCGCGAAAATTTCCAACCGAAATCGAAGGTGTCGCGAGTGCGTGCCGGGTTGGCGCCGGCGGGCTGTGCGTGTAGTGCGGATACCAGCGCGGCCGCTCCGGCCGCCTTTTTTAGCAGACCACGGCGGGTCAGGGAACGAGGCTGCATGGTTTGATCCTTCCACGTGGACAGGCCGACGGGCCCGTCCTACTTCCTTGTGAATTTGTCGAACACCGTCATCACGGGCAGCGCATTGCCGCTCGCGTCGAAAAAGCCGCGCCCGCCACGGGCTCCGGAGACCGCCGCTTCCCACCAGAAGATCCCCTTGCCGAGTCCGAGAGGCGCCGCCTGCACGGTGCGATTCACTTCGTCCAGGAATTCCTTCTGACCCTCTGGCGACTCCGCGAACGGCGCGGGCTTCTTGGTGTATTCGCGCGGCTGCCAGTTGTACGCAGCCTCTACCACCCAGATATCCTTGTGATATTCGTTCGCCATGAAGATCAAGTTCTCGCGCAAATCATTGATACTGCCGTGCCACCACGGATAATACGATTGGCCAATCACGTCGTACTTCACGCCATACGAATGCAGCTTGTCGAAGAACCATTTGGTGGCTGCCTGATTGCCGCCCTTATCGATGTGGATCATGATGCGCGGCCTCGCCCCTTCGCCCGCGCCCACCTGCACGCCTTCGATGCCGGCCTTCACCAAGTCGGCGAGGTTGTCCCAGTTGGCAGGCAGTTTGCCATCGGGCCAGAGCATGCCGTTGGAAATTTCATTGCCCACCTGCACCATGTCGGGCAGCACGTCCGCCTCGCGGAAAGCCGCCATGGTGCGCGCGGTGTATTCGCGCACGGCAACGACCAACTCCGCATGCGACTTGCCTTCCCACGCCTTGGGCAGGAACTGCTTGCCGGGATCTGCCCAGGTGTCGGAGTAGTGGTAATCAAGCAGGAATTTATAGCCCAGCGCCTTGGCCGATTTCGCCATCGCGAGCGTGTATTCCAGATTGTTGGGAAGCTGCGTCGGCGTGTGGAAGAGGCGCAGCCGGATCCAGTTGAATCCGTGGTCCTTGAATATTTGCAGGCCGGGCTTGGCCTCGTTGTTGTCCTTGAAGACGACACCGCGGTCTTCGTTCTGTTTGAGGAAGGAGAGGTCAGCGCCTATCGCATAATCCGCGGCGCGCAAGCCTGCGGCCACACAGATCAAAAGCAGCACTACGCGTTTCATTTACCGTTGGACCGAAATGTAATACCAAGTTGTCACTGTAGCACCGAGCGGAAACTCCCAGCCCGCCGCCGTCTTCCTCGCCTGCACGGCCTCGCCGGTGGGGCGTCCGGCGCCATCCAGGGCGGACACGGCCACCGACTTCGCGGCCTTCAGATCGCGCAGCACCAGGGTGCCCGTGACGGGTTCGATCAGCGAAGGAGCTTCGCCCTGATTCGCGGTGCGAGTGCGCGCCTCGTTCCATTTCAGATTCGTATTGGTGACGCGCGAGCCGGCGCTCAGCAGCAGCTTCGCGGACTCCGCGATGGCTTTGCCATCGAGCGATGACAGCACCAGGCTGGCGAAATTATTGGTCAGGTTGGCCGACAGGTTTTTCACCTGCTTGCCGTTGGCCTTCACGAACCCGATCAGCGCCTGACTGCGATCCGTATCCACTGTCACCACGCCGGTATTGGCCGGCGATTTGTACCACGAGAGCTCCTTGGTGTCCGACACGATGGGGTTGGCCTCCACCGCCGCGAACTTCGCGGTGGGCGCGCCGTCCAGCGATTGAATCCGCACCGCGTGCTCCAACGGCAGCCCCAGCGGGAAGCCGGGCGTGAAATACGGCTGCTCGGTGCGAGGCAGGCGACGGCTATCCAGAATCTGATCCTTGGAATACGTGCGCGCTACGGTCTCGCGCGCCGCGCGCGCATCGCCGCGCAGGAAGGTTAGCGCGCCCGAGGCCATCTGCGTCATGCGCACGGGATCCAGCGAAATATCGAAGGGGTCGCCGACAAAACTTTTCCATGCCGGGTCGCGCTTCGGCTCGAACGTGTACATGACGATCGCGTCCCAATCCTGCAGGCTGCCGTATGCCGCCAACAGCGGAATGCCTTCGGCCGCCCAATCGTTGGGGAACGGATGATTGGTCTCGCTCACCGTGTACGGCTTACCGGCGAAAGCGGTGCGCGAAAGCTGCACGATCGTCGAGTTGAACGGGTCGTTGACCATCGCCGTATTCACCGGCGGCGGCGAACCGGGGTGCTGCCAGTAAACGTGCCCGTCCACGATATCGAGTTTCGATAACGATTCCAGCATGGTGTACGGGCTGCTGGAGTGGCTATGGTCCGCCGTGCCCGTAATCGACACTTTCACGCCCAGATCCTTTTTCAGGTAGGCGCTCATGTCCAGATAAAACTTGCTCTCCAGCGCCGTGTAGAAGGCCATTTCCGTGGCATAACGTTCGCGCGGCGCGGCGGCGGTCTCCTGCCCCTTGAGGCGCGGAACCGGAGCGTCTTCGCCCACCGCTGCCAACTCGCGCAGCTTCCTGATCTCCTCGGGCTTGCGATTCTGCTTGAGCCACTCGTTGTAAATACCGGTGAGTTCTTCGTCGTAAAATGGCGTGGGCGCGCGAAAGCCCATGTAGATCGCGTTCTCGTTCAGGATCTCCACAATCGCGATCGCCGGTTCGTCCTTGTAAGCCGTCTTGGTGTACGGATTCACGTGTGTCAACAGATTCTGCGCGTACTCCTTCTGCAGTTCGATAAGGCGCGGATCGAACAGCGTGAGTCCTTTGCCCCATTGAATCTTGTCGAAATCCTTTACGCCGTCGCCGGCCTTGTAGGAGCGGCCCACATTCAAATTCAGATCGACGTAAATGCCACGTTTTTTGAATTCGGCGATCTCGAAGTCCAGCCGGTCCAACTGGCCGGCATCGAACGAGCGGCTATCGTTCTTCGTCGAATCGATGATGCCGCGCGGCGCCGGCAAATCGATAAAATGCAGGCGCACCATATTCACCCCGTAACGCGCCAGAGTGGCCGCATACAATGTGGCGTCCTCGTGCGAGGGGATCATCACGGAACCGCGGCTCCAGTCCGTCAGATGCACGCCCCAGAAGCGAATTCGCTTGCCGTCGGGCTTGACGAAATGCCCGCCCTGACTGCGGATAAAGCCGCCCTTGCCCGCCGGTGCCTCGAGCAGGAAAGACACATCGACCGGCGACGCGCCGCCCCCGCGATGATCCATCACGAAGGGCTTCAGCAGGCTATCGTCCCACTGGGAAAAGGCTGGCGTGGAGAGGAGCAGCAGCAACAACGGCCGCGCGTATTGGCCACACCGCAAGTTAGTTTGCATGGTCGCTTCTGCACGAAGTATAGTCCCCGGCGCCAAACGCGTCACCCGCCCTAGGTTGGGCGCCCTTTACGTGGACTCCTTCCCGCGAAGTGTGGAAAGATAGCGGAGATGCCGTCCACCGCAATTCGCGTGATCATCGTTGACGACCACCCGGTGGTGCGCTTCGGTCTCGCCGCCATCATCGGTCTGCAGCCCGATATGAGTGTCGTGGCGGAGGCGGGCTCGGGCGAGGAGGCTCTGGCGGTGTGCGCCAAGCGCCCCGCCGACGTGGTGCTGATGGATCTGCGCCTGCCCGGACTCAGCGGCCTGGAGGCCATCCGCACACTCCGCAAGTCGCACCCCAAGCTGCGCTTCATCGTGCTCACCACCTACGATGGCGACGAGGATATTCACCGCTCGCTCGAAGCCGGCGCGCAGGCGTACCTGCTGAAGGCGATGTCGCATACCGACCTGGCGAACGCCATCCGCACGGTGCACTCGGGATTGAAATTCATTCCGCCTTCGGTGAGCAAGAGCCTGGCCGAGCGGCCTCCGCATTCCGATCTCAGCGGCCGCGAAATGCAGGTTCTGGAACTTATCGTGAAGGGCCACAGCAACAAGGAGATCGGCGACCTCCTGAGCATCAGCGAGGCCACCGTGAAGTGGCACGTCAACATGATTCTCAGCCGCCTGAATGTCAGCGACCGTACCCAGGCCACGGTCGCAGCCTTGCAGCGCGGCATCGTCCACTTGAAGTAGCCTC
>JBDTPR010000222.1:0-9569 GCA_039932635.1 Candidatus Solibacter sp. | reverse complement strand
CGAGACTTGCAAAGTCTGCGTTCGCGTCCTCGCGGGGCACGTGGGCTTCGCCGTCTTCGATAGCCGGAAGGGTCGCATTCTCGCTCGTACCCCGCAGATTGCCGGGAGCCCGGAGCCCCAGACCATCGCGCTAGAGGTGCCTGACCTCAAGACCGCCACCCACATCGTAATCTTCAACGAAAGTCCGCTGGCCTCCGGCGGACTGGTGGAGGTATGGGATGCGAAGGTTCTGGTCAAGTCGCAGGCCTCCACGCTCCTCCCGGGGCCCGGTCGGCTGGTAGCTCGTTGAAGGCAAGAACGCCACCAATTGAAGGACCGGTTCAATGCCGATGGATTTGCATTTGCGCGACAATAGCCCGTGAAGGCGCTGATGCGATTCACTCTTTTTACCGTGCTCTCCTGCATCCTGCCGGCGCTGCCGGCGCAGGCACAGAACCATGTGCCGACATTCCGAATTTCGGCCGGTCAGGCTTCGTACACGCTGGCCGGACGAGATCCCGCCCAGGCGGGCACGACCACCATACCCACCGTGCTGGTCCCGGTGCAACTTTCGTTTGCGGGGAAGGGGCGCGCCGGTAAGGCGCTGGTGGTGGATGCGGCGGGCGACGTGGCCTCCATCCTGCGCTCGCCCGTTTTCGCCAATTTCGCCTACCCGGGAGAACGCCCCACGCAGTATGCCGACGCGCTATTGCGCGCCACCGTGGCCGCGCAGGCTGACTGGCATACGCTGCTCGGGAAACCCGAAGTCAAGCCGGTGAAGATCGCGGTGCCCGCGGGCAGCGGCTACGTTCTCACCTCCTCTAAATCCGGACGCTCCATGGCGATTGTGGACCTGGAGTGGCTACAGGGCGAGATCTTCCGCCAGATCCCTAAGCAAGACGGCCGGCTGGTGCTCGCGATCACGCACAACACTGCATATTACGCGCTGGGCGATGCCACCGTTTGTTGCTCCTGGGGCACGCACGGCGTGGATAGCAGCACCGGCAATTCGTTCGTACTGGCATCGTATCTTGGCGCCGCGCCGGCTGTGGTGACGGATACCGACGTGCAGCCGATCACGCAGCAACTCGCGCAGTTCATCAAGGATCCGCTCCACGATCCTCTGTTTCACGGCGGGCGCGGGGCGCAGGCGCCCGGCAATGTGGTCCCGTCCTGGGCGCGTCCCGGCGAACAGCGCGGGTGCGGCGGCGCGGGCGTGGGCTCGCAATATTTCCTGCTCGAGCCAACCAACACGAATCCAAAGAACAATATTCCCGCCTCGAAGCCCTTTGTGGCGGAGGCCTTCCACGTGCAGAATGTCGCGCTGCTGTCCTGGTACACGGGCGGCGCTCAGGGTCTGGGGAAAGCGTTCAGCTTTCCCGATGCCACTGCCTTGCCCGCGGCAGCGACTCCTTGCGCCGGGCGCGGCGGCCAGCCTTCCGGCCGTCCGACGGCAACGGCGACGCCGAGCACAGGGTCGGGCAGGGGGCACAAATTGATTGGCTACTGGGCCGGCTACGGGAATGCGCAATCGATCTTCCCGATCCGCGAGGTGTCGCCGCAATGGGACATCATTCTGGTGGCCTTCTCCACGCCTGACCGGAACGCGCCCGAGGGCACGATGCAGTTCCGCACGCCCGCCGGCCTGGACACCGCGCAGTTCAAGGCCGACATCGCGTGGCTCAAAGGCCAGGGGAAGAAGGTGATGATTTCGCTGGGCGGCGGCGGGCAGCATTTCACGCTGGCCGACGCCAAGCGGGTGCCCGCGTTTGTCGACTCGGTGGCGCAGATCGTCAGTGAGTATGGCTTCGACGGCGTCGATATCGATTTCGAAAGCCCCTCGCTTTCGATTGAGCCCGGCGATACGGATTACCGCCATCCGCGCACGCCGTCGATCGTCAACCTGATTAGCGCGCTGAGGCAACTGCGCGAGCGTTTGGGGCCGGGGTTCATGATCAGCCTGGTGCCGGAAGGCACGCAGATTCCCGCGGGTTTCCCGAGTTACGGCGGCCAGTTCGGGTCGTACGTGCCGATTGTCCACGCGCTGCGGGACATGCTGTTTTTCATGGACGTGCAGAGTTACAATACGCCTCCGCTACAAGGCCTGGACGGCGAGATTTACCAGCCCGGGACGGTGGACTATCACGCGGCGATGACCGAGTTGGTGCTCCACGGATTCCACGTGGGGGGAGACCAGAAGCAGTTTTTCGAGCCGCTGCCGGCGCATAAGGTCGCGGTCGGATTTCTGACGACCGACACTACGCCGGAGATTGTGAGCCAGGCGATGGACTACCTGATAACGGGAAAAGCACCGGCGGGCGTCACGTACAAATTGCGGCAGCGCTCGGGCTATCCGGCGATGATCGGCGCGATGTTCTGGACGATCGATGCGGACCGTCGCGGCAATTACAATTTCTCCAATGTGGTGGGTCCGCAACTGCGCGGCTATAAGTAGGCGAGGTGATCCAGGTTTTGGTTGCAGAGCATCGCGCAATCGAGGCGGCGCTGGATGCGCTGTCGGACGGCATCGCTTCGGGGGCGATCGATGTGGATGCGGTTCGGCGGGTTCACCGACTGTGCGCCGCGCATTATGAACGCGAGGAGGAGTTCCTCGGCCGGTTGTCCGCTCCGCTGGCGGCTAAGTTGAGGGCGCAGCACGACGAGGCGCTGGAAATCGCGGCGCGGCTGGAAGAGGCGGTGATGGCCGGCGAGACGCGCGATGCGATCTACCTGGCGCGACGGCTGGTGGCGATCGCGCAGCACAATATCATCGAAGAGGAGCGGGACGTGTTTCCTTGCGCGGAGCGAATGTGAAGGTTCTTTCGGAACTGCGCTCCGATGGGACGGAGCCCCGCTCGCCTTCGCTCCCTCACGGTCGCGGCTCGGATTGGGGCTCGTGTTACGGACGCAGGTTGACCGAAAGTGGCCAACCTCCAGGAACAATACAGTCGCTAGAAGGTTAGGGCTTCCACCTGTTTGTCTAAATCTGCCTGTAGGGTGGAGCGCTTCTTCTGGAGTTCGGATTGCTTGTCGCGGAGAGCGGCTAGTTGCTGCTCCATGGTGTCGAGTTGGCGCGCGTAGGTTTGGACCTGTTGTTGTTGGCCGGCTACGTTGTTCAGACTTTGAATATTCTGGCGGACGCGGCTCTCGTCGTTGTTGAGCGCGCTGGTTTGAGTGGTGGCGTCCTGAATGGCGCGATTGTTTTCGGCAATCAGACGCTGTTGGTCGGCCACCTTCTGGAGTTGCAGTCGGGCGGCGGGCGTCAGGGTTCGGTTCTGCAGGTAGGTCACGAGAATGTCGGGCGCGATGTTGACCACTTGTATCGACTGGCTGTAGACGCGCTCTTCGCTGACCACGAAATCCTGTGAGGCTCCGGCCGCGAGCGGCACTTCGAAGCGATATGCGATGGCCGTTTTTTCGGTGGGCTTCTGGTTGAGGAGCGTGTAGTCGGGGCGAAGAGGGTGCTCGATGATCAGGGTCTTGGCCTTCTGGTCGACGTTCTTTAGAGTGTAGGTCCGGGTTTCTTCGGCGGCGTATTTGGTGGTGACGATGCCGCGCGAAGCATGGATCTCGCGCACGATGGCGTTCTTGCCGCCGAAGGCTTCGGTGATGCGCGTGCCCAAATCGACCGCGTAGCTGATGAGGCGCTTGTCGCCGGCCTTGACGGTCTCCATCAGGGCTTCTCCGGCGTAGGCGCCGGCATCGTAGACGGTGATGGGGCCGCCGTCGAGAGTTTTGCCGCTGGAGTTGGTGAGTTCGGCGGCGTTGGTGGGGTGCTGCGAACCGTGGTTGGAGTAGATGAGGAGCTTGCGTCCGGTAACCGTCTGCTGGAGGAAGGGCAGCATGGCCGATTCGTTCTTACGAATGGTGACGGGCTGCGAGATGCGGTATTCGAACAGGTCGCCGAGTTCACGGCCTTCGGCGGCGGCTTCGATGTTGCTTGCGTCCACACTGACGCTTTCCATGGCACCGGTTGAAGCCATGAACGCGGGCGGGGGGGACGCCGGCATCATGGCCTTGGCGCGCACATCTCCCATGCGATTGGAGCGTTCCTGCGCCAGGTTGCCTGCGGCGCCCGCCAGTTGGCCCTGTTGTCCCTGTTGAAACCCGCCCGAGTGCACGACGGCCTGCGCCGCCGGATCGTCGGCGAGTTCGGCGCCGGGACGATTGATGTACTTGGGTGCGTAGAGTTGGCTGACGAAGGAGATGGGGCGGCCGGAGACCAGCGAGAGATTGACTTTGGTCCAATCCTCACCGGTGGTGTTATCCACGATGGCCCAGCCTTCGAGCATGGGTTCCTTGTCGGCGAAGATCAGGCGGTAGCTGGATTTCCATACCGGCGAAGGGATCATGTAGCTGGCGGTGATGTCGCGGCCGCCGTTGTCGCTGGAATCGATATAGACGCTGCGTTTTTCCTTGGAGCGGGCGGCGGCCAGGACGGCGAGATAGTCCTTGAACTGCTGCTGGATTTTGGGATCGCTGAAACGCAGCCCGCTGGCGGCGGCGAGATCGACGCTGCGGAACTCGCCGGTATCGAGCAGAAGGTTGAGTTGATCGCGCTCCGCCTGCTTGTCGGTGCCGGGGATATTGCGGGCGCTGACGATGGTGCCAGCGACGGCTTCGGTGCCGAGCCTGAATTCAACGCGCGCACCTTTTAGTTGGTCGAGCATGCCGGCCATGCCGCCTTCGCCGATTTGGAAGGGGAACTCGGCGAGCTTGCGTCCGAGGAGATCCTGCGAATCGTAGCGCAGGCCGGAGACTTTGCCGCCTCCTCCGATGGTCAGCGATTTGAGCACGTCGTTCATTTCGGCGGCGTTGAAATCGAGGCGCGCGGATTCGCCGGCGGCAAGTTTGCCTGAGCGCTGGAAGAAACCGACCCCGTGTTTGTAGAGCACGACCTGTTTGACCGGGAGGTCGGCCGGGAAGGCAAGGGTGGCGCTCAGAATCAGACTGACGGGAAGGCTGAGTTTCTTCATGATTTCATGTGTCTCCAGCATGGGAATGCCCTGGGGAGGCCGATCCTTTCAGATCTCCTCAGTCTCCCATCGCTTTAATGATGACGCGTTTCGGGAGACGGCGGTCGCGAAGGCCGCTCTTCCCGAGGACAGCATGTACGTGGGGAGTAATATTAAGGTATTCTCTTAGGTTATTTGTTTGTAGGGTTAGATACTCAGTCAGGAACCTCATCGTCGCCTCATGTGCCGATGATACCTCTGTGTGGACGATAAGTCATGAGCGCGGGCAATCAGATACTGATAGTCGACGACGAGCCGCTGCTGCTCAAGATGCTGGGTGCGTATTTAAGGCGCCTGGGATATGTCGTAGTGGCGGTGAACAACACGGAGAAGGCTTGGGCCGCGGTTCAGGCCGCGCCGGGCAGCTTCGCGGTGGCGGTGCTGGATGCCACGCTGAAAGGGCTCGCGATGGAAGACCTGGCTTCGCGTATGCTGGCGGCGGATCCACGCCTGTGCGTGATCGCTGTCAGCGGGTATCCTGTGGATATATCTGGGTTGCGGGCCTCGGCGCCGGGTAGGGTGATGTTTCTGCAGAAGCCGTTCACGGCGGAGATGCTGGGCAACGCGGTGCGGAGGATGATTGGCACGCAAGAAGCAGACGTTTGACGCGGCGAAGGAAGTCAGGGCGATCGCGCGAGAGCGTGTAGGCAGCGTGCCTTCCGGTAAGACGATCGAGCCGAAGAGCACGCGGAAGAAGCCGAAACATAAAAAGAAGATCGAGGACGAGGCGCAGTGAGCGGGGGTTCGGGCGCGACACGGCGCGAGTTGCTGGCGTTCGGCTGGTTCCCCTTCTTTAAGCCGAAGCACATCAGCCTGGCGGGAGCACGCTTCCGCATCGTGCGTAACGGTGGGGGGAAGCGGCGGTACCTGCGCGTACACGGGAATGAAGAGACTGCGCGCCTGGTGCTGGAGCGTCTCATGAATACGCACGAAGGCATCGCGTATATCATCGAAAATCCGGTTCGCGAGGTGATGGCGGAGGGGTTGAAGTTGGATCCCAATCGCATGTTCTCGCGGGTGGGGGCGGAGGCGAATCTGCGGACGCTGAATCCGGCGGCGACGGCGGAGCAGGTGTCGCGTACGCTGGCGGTGCTGGATCGCGGCAGGGAGAAGTTAGTGCGGGCGCTGATTCCGCCGGCTGGTGGGCTGACGGTGGCGTTGCACAATAACTCGTCGCGTTACTCGGTGAGCGACGAGGTTCCGATCAGCGATGAGACGTCATTGCGCGATCCGCGGCATTTGCATGAGTTCTTTTTGTGCACGGATGCGCATGATTTCGCGGTGCTGAAGACGTCTCCTTATAATGTGGTGCTGCAGGCGGAGGGGCCGAAAGACGATGACGGGTCGTTGTCCCGGTTGGCGGCGAAGCGCGGGTTCCGGTATGTGAATCTGGAAGTCACGCTGGGGCAGACGGAGAAACAACGCGAGATGCTGAATTGGTTGGATTGGAATGTGGGGTGAGGGTGGGCACCGCTCGCTCAGAAGCCGCGAATGACCCCATCAGAGCCGCGACCGTGAGGGAGCGCTCGTCATGCGGCGTCTCAGGGCAATTTAGCAACCGATCCCTCACGGTCGCGGCTCTGACGGGTTTTTTTCTTCAACAAGTTTCGCGCCTTACATGAAGTAGTTTTTGACTTTGTCGAAGAGGCCTTTTTCACTGGGCTGATTGTCCACCGGCAGCGTGTCACGGAGTTGTTCCAGGAGTTTGCGCTGATCTCTGGTCAGGCGGGTGGGCATCTTCACGATAATGTGGACGTAGAGATCGCCGCGTGAACTGCTGTTCAGGATGGCCACGCCCTGATGGCGAATTTTGAATTGCGCGCCGTTCTGCGTGCCTTCGGGAATTTTGAGTTTGTGCGGCTGTCCGAGGGTGGGCACTTCGATTTCGCAGCCTAACGAGGCCTGGGCGACGTTGAGCGGCACCGTGCAGTGCAGGTCATTCTCGTGGCGCTCGAAAAAGGCGTGGTCCTTGACCTTCAGGAAAACGTAGAGATCGCCATTGGGGCCGCCGTTCGCACCGGGCTGACCTTCCGCCTGGAGACGCAGGCGATTGCCATCGTCCACACCGGCGGGGATGTTGACCTTCAGCTTGCGCTGGACCTGACGGTAACCGTGGCCTTTGCACTCGTTGCAGGGCGTGCGGATGATCTGGCCGCTGCCGTTGCAGGTGCTGCAGGTGCGGCGGATGGAGAGGAAACTCTGCTGGTAGAGGATCTCGCCGCGGCCGTGGCAGGTGGGGCAGGTAGTGGGTCCGCTGCCGGGTTCACTGCCGCCGCCCTTGCAGCGTTCGCAGCGTTCCATGCGCGGGACCTGAATGTCGGCGCTCATGCCGAACATAGCGTCCTCGAAGCTGATTTCGAGATCGTAGCGGACGTCTTCGCCGCGCTGGGCGCGAGTGCGGCGCCCGCCGCCACTGCGTCCGCCGGCATTGCCGAAGAGATCGCCGAAGCCGAAGAAATCGCCGAGGATGTCGCCGAAATCGGCGAACTGCTCGGGGTTGAACCCGGCGGGACCTCCGGCGCCCTGCACTCCGGCATGGCCGAAGCGATCGTAGGCGGCGCGTTTCTGCGCGTCGCTCAGGATGCTGTAGGCCTCGCTGGCTTCCTTGAATTTTTCTTCGGCAGCGGGGTCGTCCGGATTGCGATCGGGATGGAAGCGCTTGGCGAGTTCGCGGTAAGCGCCTTTGATTTCCTGATCGCCGGCTTCCTTGCCGACACTGAGTATTTCGTAATAATCTCTTTTCGCCACAGGGTTCACTACGGTTACGGATGGACCGCGACTTTAACCATCGCGGGCCGGAGAAGTTTGCCTTTGAAATTATACCCCCGCTGGAATTCGCCAAGGATGGCCTGGTCTTCTGCGTCCTCGGTCTGCACGCGTTCGACGGCCTGGTGAAGGTTGGGGTCGAACGTTTGCCCGGCGGTTTCGATGGGTTCGAGGCCGACCTTTTTCAAGGTGTCGGCCATGCGTTGATAGATAAGCTCGACGCCTTTGGCGTACTCGCGGTCGGCGGTTTCGACTTTGAGGGCGCGTTCGAAATCGTCGAGGATGGGCAGGATGTCGCGCACCAGATCCATGGCGGCGTACTGCAGGTATTCCATGCGCTCGCGCTCATTACGGCGGCGGGCGTTGTCGAATTCGGCTCGGGCGCGGAGCAGGCGTTCCGTGAGTTCGGCCTTCTCGGCGGCGAACTGCTCGCGTTCGGCAGCCAGACGGGCTTCAAAATCGACCGGGCTGTCTTCGGGCAGCACCTCTGGGAAATCGGTCTGCGGATTTTCGGCTTGGGGTTTTTCAGTATCCACTGCTTTTTCGCTTTGCTTTCTTTTTCGGTGGTTCCAAAGGCTAAAATTGCGCACTTTCCAGGGCCCGTGCGGTTTGGAGGACGGCGGCGATGACGCGCTCGTAGTTCATACGCATGGGGCCGAGTACGGCCACCTTGGCGGGCAAGCCGCTGGCCATGCGAATCGTGGTGCCAATCAGGGCGAGGTCCTTCATGGCGGGGTGGGCGGACTCGAGGCCCACGCAGACGGCAAGTTCGCCGGGCGGCTGTTCCAGGAAGCGATCGAGGAGTTCCATAAGGCGCTGCTTTTCCTCCAGCGCGTGAAAGAGTTCGCGCATGCGTTCGCGCGTCAGGTGAAGGTCGAGGCCGAGCAGGTTGCTGGCGCCTTCCATGTGAATGTGCGGCGAAGTGTCGAGCGCGAGGAGTCCCTTCTGGGAGAGCATCTGCAGTTTGTGCAGGACCTCGTGGTAGAGTTCGCGTTCGGTTTCGATGCGGCGCAGCAATTCACGGCGCGCTTGGCCAAGCTGCCAGCCGCTGAAATTGCGGTTGACGTAGTTACAGATGGAGAGCAGTTCGTCGGGCGAAGTGGGCTCGTCGAGCGTGACCACGCGGTTGCGCACCATGTGATCGCGGGTCACCATGACCATCACGACGCGGCGGTCCGAGAGCGGGACGAGCTGGATCTGGTCGAGTTCCTGGGCGAGTTCGGGAATGGCGGCGGCGATGCCCACGTTGCGGGTGAGTTCCACCAGAATGTAGGAGGAACGCTGCACGCGTTCGCCGACGGTATCGAGGTTACGGAACTCGTTGGCCATGCGGTCCGAATCGACGGTGGTGGGGCGGCCGGTGGCCAGGGAGCCTACGAAGAAGCGGAAGGCCTTTTCGGTGGGAATGCGCCCGGCGGAGGTATGGGGCTGGGACAGGTAGCCTTCGTCCGCCAGGTCCGCCATGACGTTGCGGATGGATGCCGGGCTCAGCGTGTTGTTACGGCGCTTGGAGATTGTGCGCGAGCCGACGGGTTCGCCGGTATCGATGTACGCGCGGACAATCGAAGTCAGAATATCCTGAGACCTGAAATTGAGCGGTGCGTCCGTTCTCATAGACCCTTGAGTAGCAACACTTCCCTACACATTAGTTTAAGGGGAGGGATGGCAAGCGGTCAAATGGGGGGGGCAAAACGCTCTTTGGCCCTGGTTGAGCGGATATCCCGATTCTGCTATCGTAAATAGGTTGAATTCATAACAACATAGCTTTCCCCGGCGGTGCTGCCGGGCCTACCTTGCGAGGTTCATCAT
>JBDTPR010000221.1:0-9588 GCA_039932635.1 Candidatus Solibacter sp. | reverse complement strand
CCCACCAGGAGATCAAGATTTCCAGGTGACCAGGAGTTGGGCTAACACGATCTTGGCTACGGTGCAGACGGGGAAAACTCGCGCGTAGGCGGCGTGCGGCGCGTCGTTGTTCGACACCAGGCTGGCGAAGGCCAGGCTTGCGGGCTCGGTGTGGATCGCGCAGGTCAGTCCCATCACCTTCTCGAAGGGCTGCTTGAGGACGCGATGGCCGATGAAAAGGCTGACCAGCGCTACTGTGGCTGTGATGACCGCGCCCGATGCGACCATCTGGAAGCCAGAGCCGCGGATGGTCTGCAGGAACCCGTAGCCCGCGCGCGTGCCCACGCCCGCCTGGAACAGCACCAGCCCAATCTGTCGCAGGGTAAGGTTCGCGGATACCGGAATGATCCAGGAGATGGGGCCAGTGCGCTGGAGGCGTCCCAGAACGAGTCCGGCAATCAGCGGACCGCCCGCGAGTCCCAGGCGTAGCAGACCGCCGCCGGGCAAGGGCACGGGGATCAGGCCGAGAATCACGCCCATCGCCATGCCGAGTCCTACGGAGGCGAAGTCGGTCTCGGCGGTGCCGCGAATGGAATCGCCGAAGAGGCGCGCGACAGCGTCGAAGTTGGCGGGGGCGGTTAGGACGCGGACGCGGTCGCCCGATTCCAGGCGGGTTTTTGCCGTGGGGACGATGTCGATATCGCCGCGGCGCAGGCGGGTGATGGTGGCGGAGAGGTTGGTCTGTAGGTTGAGGTCGCCGATGGTCTTGCCGATGATGGCAGGACTGGAGACGAAGACGCGGCGGTAATCGAGCACGCCGCGGTCGCGCTCGATCCGCAATTCGGACGGCTGGCCGAAGAGCTGGAGCGCGCGCGCGAATGAGGCGTTGTTGCCGACTACGGCCACGATGTCGCCCAGCGAGAGGCGCGATTCCGGCGTGGCGAGGGTGGTGGCGTCGCCGGTGCGTATGCGGGAAATGACGAAGCCCAGATCCTTGTGTACGCGCAGGAGGTCGGCAAGAGGCTGGCCGATGATGCCGGGATTCTGAACCAGAAAATCGCGGACCTCGATGGGTTCGGAGGGTTCGGCGTGGGTGGGTTGAATGCGGAAGATGGTGCGATAGAGCTGGAAGGACAGCATGACGCCGAGCACGCCGAACGGGTAGGCGATGCCGAAGGCGACGACGGGTCCGTCGGCCAGTTGCTGGAGGGCTGCGGCGGGCAGCCCGCGATGATTGTCGCGCAGGATTTCCTGGGCGGCGGCCAGGGCGGGGGCGTTGGTCAGGGCGCCGGAGAAGAGTCCGGCGAGGGTGGGTCCTGGGAGTCCGCGCCAGATGGCGACGGCGAGGGCGGTGAGGGCGCCGAGAGAGAGCATGGCGATGCAGAAGAGGTTGTCGCGGAGGGCGGCGCGGCGGAAGGGATTGGTGAAGTTGGGGCCGAATTGGATACCGATGGAGTAGATGAAGAGGATCAGGCCGATGGTGGAGACGATGGAGGGGAGAGCGACGTCCGGTCCCAGGGCTCCGGCGGCGAGTCCGGCGAAGAGGACTCCGGCAACCCCCAGGCGGAAGCCAAAAATCCGAATTTGACCGATGAGGTAACCAATGCCAATGACTCCGAACAAGGTAACGACGGGGAACTGTGTCAGGAAAGCGGAGATGGCATCGCGCATGGGTCACCAGTGATGGTAGCAGGCTGAAACCGGGGAATCCGCGTAAGTGATGGATTCTGCAACACCTAGTGGAAGGGTCACGTGGAGGTTCTGAACGCTCTTATGTGATTGAGAGAAAAAGCACTTAAATAATTGCAATCTTCCGCAGATTGGAGTAGATTTAAATCGAGAAAACGTTCTCGATATCCGATTCTCGATATGAAAACTGACCTCCATCTCGGTCGCGAAATCCCGGAAGCCAGCCTGCGACGCCTGCCGGTTTACTACCGCAGCTTGCAAGGGATGGCGGCTGCCGGAGAGACCCAGGTCTCCTGTGCCGACCTGGCGCGCGTCCTGGGGCTGGACCCGACCCAGGTGCGTAAAGACATCGAGATGACGGGCATCGTGGGGAAGCCTCGGGTAGGGTACGAACTCGGCGAACTGACCCGCTGGATCGAGAACTTTCTGGGCTGGAACCGGCCCAAGGAAGCGGTCCTGGCCGGGGCGGGCAGCCTTGGTAGCGCGCTGCTGGGCTACGAGAAGTTCCGCAAGCACGGCATGCAAATCGTGGCGTGCTTCGATATCGACCCGGATAAGATCGGGCAGCAGATTCATGGACGGGAAGTGCAGCCCTTGATGTTCCTGCCGGATTTTGTGCGGCAGTCGCACACCCTGGTGGGTGTAATTGCGACTCCGGCGGGCTCGGCCCAAAAGGTCGCGGATCTGATGGTGGGGGGCGGGATTTGCGCCATCTGGAATTTTGCGCCGGCGCACCTGCAAGTGCCGGCGGGGGTAATTTTGCAGAACGAAGACCTGTACCACTCGCTGGCCTCATTGTCCTTCAAGTTAGAGAGCCGCAGGGTACGGGCAGGGGAAAACGGAATCCGATATGGCGAAGACAATTGACATAACCGAACTCGTATTGCGCGACGCGCACCAGAGCCTGATGGCGACCCGCATGGCGATGGAAGACATGGCTCCGGCCTGTGCAGATATCGACAAGGCTGGCTACTGGTCGGTGGAATGCTGGGGAGGCGCCACCTTCGACTCGTGCATACGCTTCCTGAATGAGGACCCCTGGGAGCGCCTGCGGCAGTTCCGCAAACTGTTGCCGAATTCCCGGCTGCAGATGCTGCTGCGCGGCCAGAACCTGCTGGGCTACCGGCACTACGAAGACACGGTGGTAGACCGCTTCGTGGACAAGGCGGCGGAAAACGGGATGGACGTGTTCCGTGTCTTCGATGCGCTCAACGACATACGCAATCTGCGGCGCGCGGTGGCGGCCGTGCGGCGTACCGGCAAGCATGCGCAGGGGACCATCTGCTACACGGTGAGTCCGCTGCACACGGCGGGCGACTTCGTGGAGATGGCGGAGAAACTTCTCGACCTGGGCTGCGATTCGATTTGCATTAAGGACATGGCGGCGCTGCTTAAGCCGCAACCGGCGTACGACATCGTCAAGGGCATCAAGGAAGCCTGCGGGCAGCAGACGCGCGTCCACGTACACGTGCACGCCACCACGGGCGTCACGCTGGTCAGCCTGATGAAGGCGATCGAGGCGGGCGCGGACTGCGTGGATACGGCGATCAGTTCGTTAAGTCTGGGACCGGGCCACAATCCCACGGAGAGCCTGGTGGAGATGCTGGAAGGCACGGGGTTCGATACCAAGCTCGATAAGTCGCGCCTGATTTCGCTGAAGAAGTACTTCGCCGGGATCCGGCCGCGCTACCAGGAATTCCTGTCCAACATCACCGGCGTGGAGACGGAGATTTTCGACAGCCAGATTCCTGGCGGCATGCTTTCCAACATGGAGAGCCAGTTGAAGCAGCAGGGCGCGGGCGACCGTATGGAGGAAGTGCTGCTCGAAGTCCCGAAGGTTCGGGCCGAGGCGGGCTTCCCGCCGCTAGTCACGCCATCCAGTCAGATTGTAGGCACGCAGGCCGTCTTCAACGTAATGATGGGGCGGTACAAGGTGATGACCGGCGAGTTTGCCGATCTCATGTTGGGATACTACGGGGAATGCATGGGTCCGCGTGACCGCGCGGTGGTCGAATTGGCATTCAAGCAGACGGGCAAGGATCCGATCCATGGCAGGCCCGCCGATCTGTTGAAGCCCGAATGGGGCGCACTCAGGGACGCCGCGGTGGCCCTGACCGGGTGCAACGGCACGGACGAGGACGTACTGACCTACGCGATGTTCCCCAAGGTGGCGCCGAAGTTCTTCGGTGAGCGCGAGAAGGGACCGAAGAATTTGGGCAAGGATCCGGCCGTCGCAGCGGCGCCCGCGGCTCCGGCGAAAGCGGCCGGGGCGGAAAACGGCAACGGTAGCGTGCGCACCACCATCACTTACGACGTCAAGTGCAACGGCAAGACGCATAAGGTGACGGTAGCGCCGGCCAAATAGTACAGAGCAAAAGGACAAATACATATGGCAATAGCAACCATGCAGGAAAAGATCGCCGAACTGCGGGAGCGTAGCGGCAAGGCCATGTTGGGCGGTGGCGAAGACCGTCTGGAGAAGCAGCACCAGGGCGGGAAAATGACGGCGCGCGAGCGCGTGGACGCGCTGGTGGATGCGGGGACGTTCGAGGAGACGGGCCTGTTCGCGGAGCATCGCGCGGTGCTCTTCGGGATGGCCGGCAAAAGTTTTCCTGCCGATGGAGTGGTGACCGGTGCGGGCTGTGTGAACGGCCGCCTGGTGCACATGGCGAGCCAGGATTTCACGGTGTCCGGCGGGTCGGCGGGCGAGGTCCATTCGGTGAAGGTTGCCGAGATTATGGAGCAGTCGCTGAAGACCGGGTCGCCCTTCGTGTTCATCAACGATTCGGGTGGGGCGCGCGTGCAGGAGGGCATCGATTCGCTATCCGGCTACGGCAAGGTGTTCTACACGAATGTCATGCTGTCGGGCGCGGTGCCGCAGATTTCGCTGATTTGCGGACCGTGCGCGGGCGGAGCGGCCTATAGTCCGGCGCTCACCGATTTCATTATTCAGACGCGGCAGGCGCAGATGTTCATCACGGGTCCGCAGGTGATTAAGGGCGTGACCGGCGAGACCGTGACGCAGGAGGAACTGGGCGGTCCGGAAGCGCACATGACGAAGTCGGGCGTGATCCACTTCGTGGCCGAGGACGACCGGCATGCCATTCTGCTGGCGCAGAAGCTGCTGAGTTTCCTGCCCAACAACAACCTGGAAGATCCGCCGCGGGTGGAAGGCGATCCGAATGTGGATCCCAATCCGTCGCTGGACGGCATCGTGCCGGTGGACGGGAAAAAGGGCTACGACGTGCGGGAGGTGATCCAGCGCGTGGTGGACTTCGGGGATTTCCTGGAAGTGCAGTCGGGGTACGCGGAGAACATCGTGGTGGGCTTCGCGCGCATCGCGGGGCGGACCATTGGGATTATCGCGAATCAGCCGTGCGTGCAGGCTGGCGTTTTGGATATCAACGCGGCGAACAAATCGGCGCGCTTCATCCGCTTCTGTAATGCCTTCAATATCTCGCTATTGACCTTCGTGGACGTACCGGGCTTCCTGCCGGGCGTGCAGCAGGAACATGGCGGCATCATCCGGCACGGGGCGAAGATGTTGTTCGCGTATTCCGCGGCCACTGTTCCCAAGGTGACGGTGATTCTGCGCAAGAGC
This sequence comes from Candidatus Solibacter sp., assembly GCA_039932635.1. GTDB lineage: Bacteria > Acidobacteriota > Terriglobia > Bryobacterales > Bryobacteraceae > Solibacter. The sequence continues at coordinate 4,319 of JBDTPR010000221.1, read as the reverse complement.
TACGGCGGCGCGTATCTGGCGATGTGCGGCAAGGATCTGGGCGCGGACCGTGTGTTCGCCTGGCCGACGGCCGAAGTCGCGGTCATGGGCGCTGAAGGCGCGGCGGATATCGTTTTCCGCAAGGAGATTCAGGAGGCGACCGATAAACCTGCCAAGCGCGCCGAGCTGATCGAGCGTTATCGCGAGGCGTTCTCGAATCCTTATGTGGCGGCGGGACGGCGGCTGGTGGATTCGGTGATCGAGCCTTCGCAGACACGTCGGCATGTGGCGCAGGTGCTCGAATACCTGCATACCAAGCGCGAATTGCGTCCGGCGAAAAAGCACGGCTTGATGCCGCTGTAGGAAGGTGAGCCATGGTGAAGAACACGGGATTAGAAGAATTGCGGGCGCAGATCGCCGAACTGGCATCGCGCCTGGAGCGGTTGGAACACGGCGAAGCGGTGGAAGTGGCGGAGGCTCCCGAATCGGTGAGCGCGGCGATGACCGAGGACGAGATGCTGGCGGTCTCGGCGGCCATCGCGGCGTATCTGGGAGTGCGGGCGCACATACGGCAGATCCGGCTGGTGAGCACCAGCGCGTGGGCACAGCAGGGCCGTGTGTCGATACAGGCATCGCATAGTTTAATGGCATAACTTGATGGCCCAGAGTGGCCGGAGGAATGGCAGATGAGACTGAATATCACGATCGATGAACGCACGTTTGAGGTGGATGTGGAGGCTGCCGAGCCGGAGTCTCCGGTGTTGCCTTACAGTGTGAGCGGCTTGAGTTTTGGCTCGACTCCGCTGCGCGTGCCGGCGGCTGCCGCGGCGCCGGCTGCGACTGCGGCTCCGGTGGCGAACGAAGATAAGGTTTGCCGCAGCCCGGTGTCGGGTATCGTAGTGCGAGTGGCGGCGCAGGTGGGGCAGAGCTTGCAGAAAGGCGACATCCTGCTGGTGCTCGAGGCGATGAAGATGGAGACCAACATCACGGCTCCGGGGCCGGGCAAGATTGCGGCGATCCGCGTGAATCAGGGTGAAGGCGTGCAGGCCGGGCAGGTAGTGGTGGAGTTCGAATAATGGAACAGGTACCTGGATTTCAATTTTTCGATCATGTTGCGATATCGGTGCGGCCTGGCGAGTTGGAAGCGCAGGTGAAGGCGTACCAGGCGATGGGATTCCGTGAGATTCATCGTGAAGAAGTGCTGGGCGGCGACCAGGTGCGGGAAGTGCTGCTGCAGGTGGGCGACGGTCCGAACCTGGTGCAGTTGCTGGAGCCGTTGACGCCGGAATCGCCGGTGGCCAAACAGATCGAGAAGAACGGCGGGCGCGGCGGCATGGCGCATGTGGCGCTGCGCGTGTCCGACATTCAGAGGGCCTTCGATTATCTGAAGGAGAACGGCTTCAAGATCATCGATAAGGCGCCGCGCAAAGGGTCGCGTGGCACCACGGTGTTCTTCCTGCATCCCAAGACGACGGAAGCGGCGGCTTTCGGGTACCTGCTGGAGGTAGTGCAGGAGGGCGCGCATGCCTGAGGGCGCGGAGATTTTGAATGTGGCGCAGGACTTTCCAGCCGTGAGCACGCCGGAATGGGAAGCGGCGATTGCCAAGGATCTGAAGGGCGCGGATTACGAGAAGAAGCTCGTATGGCGCACCGAGGAAGGGCTGGCGGTGCGGCCTTACTACCGTAAGGAAGCGCTGGAAGGCATCGCGCCTTTCGGGTACGCCACGGGACGGAGTTGGGAGATCGCGCAGGACGCTCCGATATCGGAGGATGCGATCCGCGGCGATCTGCTGCACGAGGCCGGCGCGCACGCGATCCAGGAGTTGGGTTATGCGATGGCCGAGGGTGTGGAGCGGTTGGCCGCATCGGCCGAAGCGGTCGAGTTCGTCTTCGCGGCGGGTCCGGCGACCTTCGTGGAGATTGCCAAGTTGCGTGCCGCGCGGTTGTTGTGGGCGCAAGTGTTAGCGGCGTTCGGTAAGGAGGGCGCGATGCGGCTGCATGTGCGCACTCCGCGTCGGAATAAAAGCGTGTACGATCGGTACTCGAATCTGCTGCGTGTGACTACCGAGGCCTTTTCGGCGGCGGTGGGCGGCTGCGACAGTTTGGATGTGGAAGCGTTCGGCTTCGATGCGCACCTGGCATTGAATGTGCAGCGGATTTTGAAGGAAGAGGCGCATTTGGATGCGGTGAGCGATCCCGCGGGCGGCTCTTACTACGTCGAGGCGCTGACCGATTCATTGGCGCGCGAGGCTTGGAAATTACTGCAGGCTGTCGAGGCGTCGGGCGGATTTGCGGCGGCTGTCGAGAGCGGGGCAGTGGAGAAGGAGTTAGAAAAGGCTCGCTCCGCTCGCGCTAAGGCTTACTCGGCTCGCAAGCGGACTCTGGTGGGCGTGAATAATTACCCCGATGTGGGAGAGAAGGTTCCAGCGACAAATGTGGGGCAGGCTGGCAGCCTGCGGCGGGTTGGCAACCCGCCCGGAGCGCCGGTAGACAACCGGCGCGCAGGATACCATCCTGCCCCACAAGGACAGGTGCGCATTGCGGAGCCCTTTGAGGCGATTCGGCGGCGCACGGCGGCGCACACCAATGAAACCGGAAAGTGCCCGAAGGTGCTGCTCTTGAAGCGCGGCGACGTCAAGATGAAGGGCGCTCGCTCTAACTTCTGTTTCAACTTTTTCGGGTGCGCGGGTTTCGATTTAGAGGAAAAAGAAGTTTACTCAGATACAGATGCGGACCTGATCGTTCTTTGTAGTTCCGACGCCGAGTATTTGGATTTGGCGAAGGAAGTGTGCGGCGCGGTGAAGGTTCCGGTGATCGTCGCGGGCTATCCCAAGGAGCAGGCGGAAGCGCTGACCGCGGCCGGCGTCGCGGGCTTTATACAGGTCTTCAGCGATGCGGTGGAGACGCTGACCTTGTGGCAGGACCGTTTGGGAATGAGGAGCGCGCAATGAGGCCGGACTTCAGCAAGATCGAATATCGCGCGAGTGAGGGGCCGGTGCGGGCGGCGGCTCCGGAAGGGGCCCCGGTGTGGCAAACCGCGGAGCATATCGCGGTAAAGACGGCCTACACGGCGGACGATCTCTACGCCATGGAGCATCTGGATTATGCGGCCGGCGTGACGCCGTTCCTGCGTGGTCCGTATTCCACGATGTATGCGATGCAGCCGTGGACGGTGCGGCAGTATGCGGGCTTCTCGACGGCCGAAGAGTCGAACGCATTCTACCGGCGCAATCTAGCGGCGGGGCAGAAGGGACTCTCGGTTGCCTTCGACCTGGCGACGCACCGCGGCTACGATTCGGATAACGAGCGCGTGACGGGCGATGTCGGTAAGGCCGGCGTGGCGATCGATTCGGTGGAGGACATGAAAATCCTCTTCGACCAGATCCCGCTGGGCCAGATGTCGGTATCGATGACCATGAACGGCGCAGTGCTGCCGATCATGGCGTTCTACATTGTGGCGGCGGAGGAGCAGGGGGTCGCGGCGAAGGACCTGAGCGGCACCATTCAGAACGACATTCTGAAAGAGTTCATGGTGCGGAACACGTACATCTATCCGCCCACGCCTTCGATGCACGTAATCGGGCATATTTTCCGCTATTGCGCGGAGCGCATGCCGAAGTTCAATTGCATTTCGATCAGCGGCTACCACATGCAGGAGGCCGGAGCGAGCGCCGATCTGGAGTTGGGCTACACGCTGGCCGATGGGTTGGAATACATACGCACCGGCATCGCCGCCGGCCTGGATATCGACACGTTCGCGCCGCGGCTGAGCTTCTTCTGGGGCATCGGCATGAACCACTTCATGGAAGTGGCCAAGATGCGGGCGGCGCGCGTGCTGTGGGCGAAGATCATCAAGAGCTTCGGTCCCAAGAACGCGAAGTCGATGGCGCTGCGTACCCATTCGCAGACCTCGGGCTGGAGCCTGGCGGCGCAGGACGTCTTCAATAATGTGCCGCGCACGTGCGTGGAAGCGCTGGCGGCGGCGTTGGGACATACCCAGAGCCTGCACACCAACGCGCTGGACGAGGCTATTGCGCTGCCCACCGATTTCTCGGCGCGGATTGCTCGTAACACGCAGATCTTCCTGCAGGAAGAGACGGGTATTACGAAGGTGGTGGACCCGTGGGCGGGCAGCTATTATGTGGAATCGCTGACCCACGAATTGATGCACAACGCGTGGCATCACATACAGGAAATCGAAGGGCTGGGCGGGATGGCGAAGGCTATCGAGACCGGCATTCCGAAGATGCGGATCGAAGAGGCGGCGGCCCGGCGGCAGGCACAGATCGATTCGGCGCGCGAGACCATCGTAGGCGTGAATAAGTATCGTTTGGAAACCG
>JBDTPR010000220.1:0-9666 GCA_039932635.1 Candidatus Solibacter sp. | reverse complement strand
CTCGTTGTGTCCCACGTTCGGAACCGCAACTGCAGCAGATTCGGCCCTTCTTCCAGCGCCACGTTCGCCACCAACATACGGCCGCTGCCGAACCCCGTGGTGACCAGATCGTAGGCGCCGCACTCCACGCCGTTGCACCGCAACGCCACCTGCTGGCCGTCCTGCACATTGCGGTACGAGAGCATCACACGATGCAGCCCGGCCTCCGCGGCGAACAACTCCACCACCGCGCCGGGCCCGTATGCCCAACGGAACGGACCGAGTCCGTACTCCGGCAGTGGATACTCCAGCTGCGAAATTCCCTGGCACGGGCGCCAGCCTTCCTCGCACTTCGCCACCGTCTGAAACGCGGGCAGCGCCGGAGCTTGACCGCTGAAACGAATATTGCGCCCCAGCCCGATCCGCCCATCCGCGTCCACCGCGCGCAGCGCCAGATACAAACGCCGCGAGGCGGCGAACTCACTCCATTCGTTCTCCACGTACAGCCGGCCCCAGCCAGCCAGGTCGCGCCGCGCCTCGGGACGCTCGTACAAATCTCGCACAGCCGCCGCCAGACTGTCGGGATCGGCCTCTGCCAGCACGCCTGTCACCCCGTGGCGAATTGCCTCGCACGTCCCCGTAACCGCATACGCCAGCGCGGGAGTTCCGCACGCGATCGCCTCCACTACCGTCTGGCCGAAGGTCTCCTCCGAACTCGGCGCCACCACCAGGTCCGCCGCCGAATGCGCCATCGCCACCTTAAGCTGCCCGTGTATCTGCCCTAGTTGGCGGACCGGCACAGTGGTCTTCAATTCCGGATCGCCCATTCCCAGCGTCACCACCAGCAGATCGGGCAGGCCGAGCCGCCCGAGCGAGTCCAGAAACGCCATGGCGCCCTTGCGCCGTTCGCCCACACCGCCCGGCAACAGTACGATGAACTTGTCCGCCGGCAGCCCCAACAGTTCCCGGCACATCATCGGGTCGCGCGGACGGAATACATCCAGCGGAAAGCTCAGATGAAACGGCGCCACCGCGGCCGGCCGCACCACGTTCTCCACGTCTGCCGCCAGCGCGCGCTCCGCGACGCCCGCAGCCCACGCCGAATTCGCCAGCAGCGAGGGACCGTGTGCGCCGCCCAGCACCAGCCGCTTCTTCCGCCACTCGTCCGCGATCTTCTCCGGCGCCAAGGCTGGATACTCGTCGGGGGTGGGACACGTTTCGTCGCACCCATGCAGGTACTTCTCGCACTTCCCCGGATACGCGCAGCGCCCCGTGATGCTCCAGAAATCGTGCATCACCACCGACACCGGGAAGCGCTCGCACAACTCCTCCAGCAGGAATGCGTCCGCCCCCGCCGCGTGCAGATTCCCCACGATCACGAGGTGCGGCCGCGTCTCCACCACTCGCGCCACTACGTCCGCCGAGGTGTAATGAGGCGATTCGATCCCCAATATCGACCGGTCCAGTATCGACACCAGCGACACCTCGTGGCCCGCCCACGCCAGGGCCCGGGCCATACGCACATGCGCGATCCCCGCCCCGTAGAACGGCCCGATATCGTTCAGCATCGTGATGCGCAACTGATTCCGCGTCGCCGGCCGCGCGGCTGCCGGGGGAGGCTCGAATGCCATCTCGCGCTGCCGCAGAAAGTCCCTGCGGCATACCACCAGCTCCGCTTGGAAACGCGCCGTGACATGCGTCTTCTGCGCCTCGTGCAGACGGAACCACGCCACCGGACGACCGATCACATGCAACCGAGCGCCCACCTCGGCAAAGCGCAGCCACATCTCGTAATCCATGCTGTAGTGCAGCCAGTCGTTCACGTACCCGCCGGCCCGCTGCCACAGCTCGCGCGTGAACATCACCTCGGGCTGATAGAAGAACTGGCCCGCGTTCCACGCGCCGTCCAGATCCAGCAGATCCCCCAGCGGCAGCGGACCCTCCGCGCACGACGTGATGTGCTGCGACACCAGTTCGCCATCGCGATACAACCGGCAGATCCCCGCCACCATATCCGCCTGATTGGTATCGAAGGCCAGCGCCACCGCCGCCAGCGCACCCGGAGCGAGCATATCGTCGCTGTTCAGCCACGTCAGAATCTCGCCCGTGGCCAGCGCCATGCCCTTGTTGATCGCGTGGCTCTGCCCGTTGTCCGGCTCGCTGCGGACATGCGCCAGGCGATCGCGATACCGCTCCAGCACCGCCGGCGTTGCGTCCGTGGACCCGCCATCCATCACGATATGCTCCACGTTCGGATAGCGCTGATGGAGCACGCTCAGCAGCGTTTCTTCGATGTATGCGCCCTGGTTGTAGGTCGGCGTGACAATCGAGATCTTCGGCCACGCGCGTCCGCTCGGCATAGTGCGCGGCAGCGCGGCCGTGTCTGGTGCCACGTATGGCCAGCCACCGCGTCCGCTCCTTCCGCGCGCGTTCACTACCGCGCCCCCTTGCCCAACAGCCTCCCGATAGTCCGCGCCGCCTTCAGCGCCAGACTGTTGTCCATCGCCTGTTGCAGCCGCTCGCATTCCTCGCGGGCGCTGGTCACCTGACCGCGCAACTCCGCCACGAGCTCCTCATCGGTGCTAATCGGACGCCGCTCGCATTCCGCCGCCAGACTCTCCAGCACCGGCTTCAAGCTAGCGATTTCGCCTTCGCGCTGTGCCAGGAGTTTTTCCAGATCTCCGATACGCATTTGCAGGCGGTGATTATCCTGTTCCGCCCGCGCGCGGAGTGCCTGATACTCCACATTCTTGGCCGCGATCTTCTCGCCCAACAGCTTCTCGCGGTACTCCCACTCCGCCACCTTGAGGCGCAGCACGCCAGCCTCGCCTCCCGTGTCAAGCGCCGCCGCCACCTGCGCGCGATGCTCCGAGAGCTCGCGCTTCATCTGCTCCCGCAGCGCCGCCAACTCTTTCTGGAATCTCCCGAAATCGTCATCCGGCATGGCGTCTATTCCCTCCAGCGTCCGCGCAGCGTGGTCTCCTTCAACTCCTCGTCCGACATACCCCAGTTCTCGTGATTGAAAATCAGAGGCGATTTCAAGCGTCGCATCTGTTTCGCCCAGCCGAGAACTTCGTCGTTCTCCACGCACGGAATGCCCTTCGCGGCGATGCGCTCGAAAAGCTTGACCTGGCCTTCCGGCGTCCAGCCGCTGCCCGTCCCGTGCTCGATATGATATATCCGCATCGGGTCTGCCAGCACCAGTTCCCGCGCCCCGCCGTAGTGCGCCGCGAAGCAGAACATCGAATCCAGATTCATCGAGAACACATCGATCTCCGGGTACGCCCGCAAATCGAACCACCGCTGCAGCGAGAGCAGCGTGAAATCTCCGCACCCGTTGGTGTGCAGGAAGGCGGGCGAGGGCTGGTCCTGCACTGCCGCCACGGCTTCATGCGCGCCTTCCCAATCCACACCGTAGGCGCGGTACGGGCCCGTCGCCGAAAGCTGCAACACGCGCAAGCCGCCGCCCTCGATCGCGCACTCCAACTGTTGCACCGCGCGACCGTTCACGCCGAACGTGTTCAAGACCCGGCCGCCCGCCTCGCGTAGCTCGAACTGCACTGCGCCGTCTGTCTCCAGGTCCAGGAACAGCGGCCGCGGCGACGCCCGCAGAATCAACTCCGCGGTGGACTTTGATGTCATGGTGCCGCGCACCCGGTCGCGCTGCCAGCCGCGTCCCCACGGCAATTCCAACCTCTCAGCAGCCGCGCTCGAAGATGACGAACCCTCCCAGCCGCACCACAAGACCTTCAGTCCGTGGCCTTCCAGACTGGTGTCAGGGAACTCCAGGCGGTACACATCGCTGCGCCCCGACACACGCTGTACCGGGAACTTCACAAACGTGAGGCCATCGACTGTCTGCCGGCCCAATTCGCGCCCCGCCTCGTCCTGCAGCGCGAGTTCGAAACGCTTCACGGTCATGCTCTTGTACGGCTCCACCTGGAGCCCGAGAACCGCCGTCGCAACTGTGCCTGGCGCTGCGACAATCTCCGCGCCGCTAGCCGCCTTGCGATAGGCTTCGCCGCGGAAGTCATCGAGCTTCTTCCACCCGCTGCCCTGCATCAGCCCGCTGCCCGACGCGAAGATCTCCGTTCCCGGCAGCGTCAGACGTTGTCGCGCCATCGCACGCCTTACGCGCTTGCCCGCATTCACCACCAGGCCCACAATGCCGCCCCACTCCAGGTACGCCTTCAACGTCCTGCGGAGACGCGGCGATACCGGCACCGTCAGCGGCACCAGCGGACCGCCGTGCGCCAGCTTATTCAGCACGTGCTGCAAAGCATTCCATGCCGATAGCAGCTGGTGCCCGATTCCAGTGGGCTGCACTGACGCCTGCAAACTGCCCGCCGCGATGCCCTTCGGCAATCGCTGCTCCCAATCCATGCGGAATACGCGATAGCACAGCGGACGCAAATCGAACTCCGCCATGGCTCCGGCCGTGGTGGCGCGGAAGACCAACTTCGCCGGCAGCGGCTTGGCGAGAGGCAGGCGGATCCAACTCCGCTGCGCGATCTCCAAGCGCGCCAGCGGCACGCCCTCGGCCTCCACCACCAGTTCCAACGGCAGTCCCGCGGTCGCCGGGCCCGGCTCCATTTCGATCATCAGCGCGCCCGCGTCGCGCTTCTCCGGCAGCAGCAATTCCGCGGTCTCCGATGCCCAGCGGAAGTTCTCGTCCTTGATGTGGCTCTCTATCGCGAACCACCCCGCACCGAATAGCAGCCCCGCTTCTGCCGGCGCAATGTCGCCTGCGCTCAACGCCGGACGCCCGTCGCTCTGCACGCTGAACGTGCCCTCGCGCGTGTTCACGCGGATCAAGTGGGTGCGGCAATACTCCAACTGATCTTCGATCGGCCGCTCCATGGGCACTTCGTTCATGGCGTCGTGGCGGTCCACGCGATACATGCGGTCCGCATCCAATTCGCGGCACCCGATGAATGCGGCCAGCTCGCTCGAAATCAGAATGTCGATATTGGTGGCCAGCACGAAGCGCCCGCGCGCCCGGCGTATCCCGACGTTCTTGGCGATCATCTGGTACAGGGGCAGCGCCTTTCCGTGATCGAAGCGCGCGTGGAGTTCCTGCGGCACTTCGATGATGCGCACCACGGTGGGGCCCAGATCGTCGGGCCAGCGCAACGCATCCGCCAACCCGGGGCGGCCGGCCGGTGGATTCCACTCCACAATGATCAACTCTGAAGGAATATCGAAGCGCCGCGCCTGCTCGATCCACCCGCTTACGAATGCCTGCATGCGGCCCAGCAGGTTCCCGCCGTGATCGTCATTCCTTGCCGTCACGACCAGCGAAAGGTAGGGTTCCATCACCTTTTAGCGCGGCTTCGCGGTCAGGCAGAGATGCCACCCGAAGGCCCGTTCCAGCGCGCGGAAAAGGAACTTCGGCATCCAGCGGTAATACCAGACTTTCTTGTAACGGTACTGCACGTACTCAGGAATCTCGAAGGCGAAAATGTGGTCCACCATCACATCGGTTACGCGCAAGCCGTGGTCTTCCAGCAATTGCGTGCCGGACGTGCGCGAATAGCTGTAAGTCACCGGGCACCCGGTCTGCGCTTCCGAATAGTCCGCGACCAGGCGGTTCAATTTCCAGAACTGGCCCTTGCCGTAGACGAAGAGGATCCACAGCACCTTCCAGCTCCAGCGGTTGTAGACCATGATCTTCACCGTGCTGTCCGCCTTCAGATAATGCTTGCGGACTTCTTCCAGCACGTTCTCCGGATGCGGCGTGTGATGGATCACGCCGAACGAGTAGACCAGGTCGTACTTATCTACCGGCACGGTCTCGCTCAGCTTTTCCGCGTTGGCCTGATAGAACGTGATCTTGTCTTCCAGTCCGAAAACCTTGGCGCGCTGGCGGGCTACTTCGAGCGACTTCTCGGTCAGATCGACCGCCGTCACCTGAGCCCCGGCGCGCGCGAAGTTCATGGTATCGGTGCCGATCCCGCAGCCAATCTCCAGCACTTTCTTACCCTTCCAGCGTGCGAAATCCGCGAACCCTGGGATATGGAATTCCACCATGTACTTGCGGGCTTCGACTTCGTCGAAATACTCGCGCGTCCCCACCGGTTTCGGCGAGTGCCTGATGTTACAAGGTCGCGAATTCCAGTACTCCCGCACCGCATCGAGCGGGGTCTCTGGAAATGAGGAAGTGGTCTTCATGGTTACGGCAGAACTCCATTTAAGGCTGAATCTACCATTATAGACCAATGGAATTCGGCCCCTGCCGGAACTCAACTTAGGCGGACCGGCAGCCTCCGGATGCGTTTCCCCGTCGCCGCGAAGATCGCGTTGGCCAACGCGCCGGCGCACGGCGGAAGCGCGATCTCGCCGAAGCCCGTCGGGGCCTCGCTGCTTTCCACAATGTGCACATCCACCGCGGGAGCATCGGGAATCCGCAGCAACCGGTAGTCGCCGAAATTGCCCTGCACAGTGCGGCCGCGGTCGATCGTGATCTCGCCATACAGCGCCATGCTGAGACCGTCCAGGACGCCGCCCTGCGTCTGCGCCTCCACGCCCGAGCGGTTAACAACCTGGCCGCAATCCACCGCCGCCACGATGCGGTGCACCTTCAACTTGCCCGCGATCACGGAGACTTCGGCCACTTCGGCCGCGTACGATCCGAAGGTGAAGTGAGCCGCAACACCGCGTCCCCAACCCGCCGGCAAGGCGCGTCCCCAATTGGCCTTCTCCATCGCCATCGACACGACGCGGCGGAGACGCGCGGGGTCGTAGGGCGCGGCGTAGTCGCTGTGAAAGGGGAAGTCGGCGGCCGTGCCGTAGATGTCCGAGCGTACGTCGAACGGCGAGCGGCCGCCCGCGTGCGCGATCTCGTCGAGGAAGCTTTCGATCACGAAGCCCAGCACATTGTGCGAGGGCGCGCGCCAGGCTCCGGTGGGCACGGCGGTCTGTAAATGCGAGTAGCGTGCGCGACAGTTGGCAATCCGCATGGGCTGCATGTCCATTTCCACCTGCTGCTTGAGCGCGGCGTTGTTGGCCGTGAACATGCCGTAAATTTCGGTGAGGTGCGCGGGCCGCTGATCCAGCCGGTATGCGTTGCGCGAGGCGCCCGCCGCATGGTGATCCCAGGCCACAATTTTGCCCGCCGCGTCCAAGCCGGCCCGCAGACGGTGGAAGCTGTGCGGACGGTAATAATCGTGGCGCAGATCGTCTTCGCGCGTGGACACCACCTGCACCGGCTTGCCGGTCTGCTGCGCGAGCACCGCCGCCTCCACCACATAATCGGCCAGCAGCCTGCGTCCGAAACCGCCGCCCATGCGTGTCATGTGGACGGTCACGTTGGCGGGCGGAATGCCGAGCCTCTGCGCCACTACCTGCCTGGCGGTGCCGGGCATCTGCATCGGACCCCAGATCTCGCAGCGCCCGTCCTTGAACTCGGCGACGCAATTCACAGGCTCCATGCAGGCGTGCGCCAGGAACGGAACCTGATACTCCGCCTCGATCACTTTGCTGGCGCCGGCGAGCGCCGCATCCACATCGCCGGTGTGCGCGAGCAGGGTCGCGGAGGCCGGATTCGCCAGCAACTCCTTCGCTCGCGTTTCCAGCGCGGCGCTCGATTCCGCGCCGCCCTCGCCCTCCTGCCACGTCACTTTCAACTTCTTGCGGCCCTGCATGGCAGCCCACGTGGAATCCGCCACAACGGCCACGCCGGGCATCAGATGCGTGGGATTGGGCATGCCTTCGATGGTGACCACGTGACGCACGCCGGGGTGCGCACGTGCCGCGGCGTCATCCACCGACGCGACTTTGCCGGCGTGCACCGGACACTTTTCGATCACCGCGTAGAGCATGCCGGGGCGCCGCACATCCAGCCCGAAGCCAGCGCGCCCGGTGACGACCTCGCGCAGGTCGGGACCTGGCACGCGGGTGCCGATCAGGCGGAAATCCTCGCGCTTCTTGAGCGCAGGCTTCTCGGGCGGAGTGAGGCGTGCGGCCTCCGCAGCGAGTTCCCCATACCCGAGTTTGCGACCGCTACCGCGGTGCGTGACGACGCTCTCGCGCGTGTCGCACTCGCCGGCGGGTACACTCCAACGCCGCGCCGCCGCTTCCACCAGGACGGCGCGCGCCGCCGCGCCCGCCTGCCGGTGCACCATCCATTCGCTTGTCACGCTGTCGCTGCCGCCCGACCCTTGCCCGCCATACTTGCGATCCAGATCGGCCTGGACGACGCGCACGCGCTGCCAGTCGGCATCCAACTCTTCCGCCACAATCATGGGCAGCGATGTCTTGACGCCCTGGCCGATTTCGGGCTGCTTGCACCATATGTGAATTGTGCCGTCCGGGTCTATGCGTACATAGGGATTCGGCTGGAAGGGATCCTGGCCCCAGGAGACCAGCAGGCCACCGGTGGCCGTGGCGGCGATGCGCAGGAAATCGCGGCGCGTGGCGCTCATGCTTTCGCCCCCGCGGCCTTGCTTCCGGCGACGACGCGGCGCACCGCCGCGCGTATCCGCACGTACGTTCCGCAGCGGCAGAGATTGCCTTCGAGTTCCTGCACCACTTGCTCTTCGGTGGCTTTCGGATGGGCGGCCAGGAACGCCGCGGCGGCCATAATCTGCCCCGTCTGGCAGTAGCCACATTGCGGCACGTCCTCCGCCATCCACGCGCGCTGTACCGGATGGCTGCCGTCTGGCGAGAGGCCTTCGATGGTGGTGACGGCGCCGCGCACGCTGCCCAGGGGCGTGATGCAGGCGCGCACGGCCTTGCCCGCGACGTGGACCGTGCAGGCGCCGCACATCCCCATGCCGCAGCCGAACTTGGCGCCGGTGAGTTGCAGTTCATCGCGCAGCACCCACAGGAGCGGGGTGTCCGTTGGCGAGGCGATGTTGCGTAGCTGCCCATTAACACGAAGGCTGGTCGGCATGCGTCGTATGACGGGATAGACTCCGAAATGTCACCAGCCCCGCCGCACGTTACGATGGCTTCTATGAAGTTCGCCGCGATCTTCCTGTTGGCCCTGCCCGCCTTCGCCGCGCCCAGCCTGCTGCTGAACCCCGCCGACGTGGTTCGCATCAAGAAGCTAGCCGAGACCGAGCCGTGGGCCGCGAAGATCGTAGCCGCGCTGACGCGCGAAGCCGCGGAGTGGCCCGCCCAGCACGTCCGCGAGTACGGCCTCACCGAGTGGGCAGTTCCCAAGGAAGGCTCCGGCTGGTCGCACAACTACGTCTGCCCCGATCACGGCGTGCGGCTCACCCAGAAGGCCGGCAAAAACCTGTGCCCCATCGACGGGAAGGATTACCACGGCTGGCCGGTGGACTACGTGGTCTTCATGCAGCGCAACAACGACAACGCCCGCGCCGCCCGCGATCTCGGCCTCGCGTTCCAACTCACGGGAAACGCCGCCTTCGCCGAGAAAGCGCGCCGCATCTGCAACGCCTATTCCGACCTGTACCTCACGCTGCCGATCCACGACAACGCCAACAAGCTGGATACCAAGACCGGCGCGCGGGTCATGTCGCAGACGCTCAGCGAGGCCAGTTGGCTGGTGCCGCTCGCCTTTGGGTACGACTTGGTGCGCGACACCATGCCCGCGGAAGAGCGCACCCGCTTCGAGACCAACGTGATCAAGGGCGCCGCCACGGTGATCCGCCGCAACAATGCCGGCAAGAGCAACTGGCAGAGCTGGCATAACGCCGCGCTGCTCGCCGCCGGACTCCT
>JBDTPR010000219.1:0-9666 GCA_039932635.1 Candidatus Solibacter sp. | reverse complement strand
ACGTCGCTGGTCTTGGAGGCCACTTCGCGCACCATCTGCGCGCCCATGTTCTCCAACGGATCCTTGAGTTCGATTTCCTTCGCGACCGTGACACCGTCCTTGGTGATGGTCGGTCCGCCGAACTTCTTCTCGAGGACCACATTGCGGCCCTTGGGGCCGAGGGTCACTTTTACCGCGTCCGCCAACTGGTTGACGCCACGCAGAATCGCCTGACGGGACGCTTCGGAATATACAATCTGTTTCGCCATGTTTGTGTGAGCTCCTTAGCTAGCTTTCTTGGCAGCCTTAGGCTGCTGGTCGAGAATTCCGAGGACTTCGTCCTCACGCATGATCAGGTACTCTTCGCCATCCAGTTTGATCTCGCTGCCGGAATATTTTCCGAACAGGATGCGGTCGTCCACCTGAACATCGAGCGCCACGACCTTGCCGTCTTCCAGGCGTTTGCCTTTACCGACAGCCACAACTTCGCCTTCCTGGGGTTTTTCCTTGGCGGTATCGGGAATGTACAGACCACCCTGCATCTGTTCCTTTTCCTCGATCCGTTTGACCACGATGCGGTCATACAGCGGACGAATCTTCATGGATTAAGAGCCTCCAACTTTCTAGAATTTTAGGTTTGAGCCTACGAAACGTAACTCAGGCGAGATTGCATGAGTTACATGAATATTATTAGCACACTTCCCTGGAGAGTGACAAGATTTGACGGTAACGTAATGAAAATACGTGCTTTAAAATACTTGACAATGATACGCTAAGATAATCTTACGAGGCGGGGGAATACCCCCTATGAACTCAGCCTGAGCGCAGTAGACTGCGTGGCCCCAGGCTTCACCAGATCCAGCACGATGGTATACCGGTCGCCGCGCACCACCGATTGTACGAATTCGAAGGGTCGCTCATTCGGCAGCAACGTCACTCGCTCCACGCTGAACACGGGAGACCCCACCGTGATCCCGAGCAACTCCGCGGCCTCCGCCTCAGCGGCCGCCGCAAAGTAGGTCTCCTTGGCGCGCGCCGCGTGCAGATGATACTGATTCTGCAGCACCTCGTACAACGAATTGCTCAGCGTCATGTCCAGGGCCGGAACGAACGCCGCCGGGATGTGCGCCGTCTGGATGGCCATCGGCTCGTCCCCCGCCAGGCGTATCCGCTTCAGCACGTAAACCGGCGACCCCGCCGGAATCAGCAGGGCGTTCGCCACCCGGTCCCCCGCCTCCTCCACGTATTGCCGCAGCAGGCGGGAAGTCGCCGAAAGATCATGGCGGCGCATCTCCTCGGTGAAGCTGGTTAGCTCCCTTGGACCCTCATCGAACTTACGGCGGGTTACGAAAGTGCCCCTTCCGTGCTCGCGGCGGATATAGCCCAAATCGGCCAATTTCTGTAAAGCCTGGCGCACCGTTATCTTGCTTACCCCGAACCGCTCGGCAATTTTGGTTTCGTTCGGAAGTTGCTCATCCGCATGCCACTTACGCGCCTCAATCTCGGCCTTCAGAACGTTCTGAAGCTGGTAGTAAAGCGGTATGGCCAAGTCTTTATCCAGGGCTCCGGGTATTGACATCCTATGATTAGGATGACATAATCTTGTAAAATTGCAAGAAGGTTTGTCTTGGTCTGCTTTGGAGGTTATGTGAAGAGAATTACCAATTTAGTTACACTCATCGCCGTTCTGGCAATGGGTTCTTTCGCGCAGGATAATGCGGGCAACATTCGGGGCACGGTGCTGGACGCCAGCGGCTCCACCGTTGCCGGCGCCAAGGTTACCGTCACCAACACCGACCGTAACCAGGTTTTGCGCACCCTCACCACGGACGTGACCGGAAGCTACTCCGCGCTCATCCTGCCGGTAGGAACCTACGCGATTAGAGTGGAAGCCAAGGGCTTCAAAACCGAAGACCGCACGGGCATCGTGTTGAACGTGTCCGACGATCTCCGCCATACTTTCAACCTTCAGGTAGGCGCCATCACGGAAACCGTCGAAGTGAAGGCGGATGCCGTCTCGGTCGAACTCGGCACCCCGGCCAGCGCCACCACCATTGAAGGCACGCAGGTTCGCGAACTCTCTCTCGGCAGCCGCAACTACGAGCAGTTGGTCGCCCTCATGCCGGGCGTCGCTTCTAACGCCGTGGATGAACTTTACGTCGGCAACACCGCCCCCGGCGGAGCTGCCAACACCATTCCTTTCGCCATCAACGGCGCGCGCACCTCTGCCAACAACTGGACCGTCGATGGCGCCGACAATGTGGATCGCGGCAGCAATCTCACCCTCCAGACCTTTCCCAGCGTGGACGCCATCGCGCAGTTCAAAGTGGAACGCAGCCTTTACACCGCCGATAGCGGTCGCGCCGGCGGCGGCCAGATCAACGTCGTCACCAAGGGTGGCACCAGCCGCTTTCACGGTGGCGCCTACGAATTCTTCCGCAACGACAAGCTGAATGCCAACACCTGGAGCAACAACGCCAACCGCGTCAGCCTATACGACACCAGCGACCCCTTCCACAACTGCACCACGAACTACACCGCAAACTGCACTTCGCGCATCGCGCCGGTCCGTTGGAATAATTTCGGCTTCACGCTCGGCGGCCCGGTCTCCCTGCTCGGCTACAACAAGCAACGCAACAAGACCTTCTTCTTCTACTCGCAGGAATGGCGCAAGGTGATCAGCTACAACACCTTCAACCCCATCCTGCCTACTAAGGGAATGCTGACCGGGAACATGCTCCAGCCGGTCTGCCTCACCACGACCACAGGCTGCGCCACTGGCGCTCCCACCGTCACGCAGATCCCTACCAATTTGATCAGTGCCAATGCCGCAGCCTACATCAAGGATATTTTCTCTAAGCTGCCGCTGCTTGACGGCGCCACCACTACCGCCACCACCGCCGGCTTCTTCCCCGTGAAGAATGAATTCTACAGCCGCCAGGAAATGTTCCGCATCGATCACCAAATCAACGAGCGCTTCAATCTGTGGGGCCGCGTCACCATCGACGACATTCCCACTAAGGAACCCAGTGGTCTCTTCCTCGGCGGCGTGGTACCGAATATCGGCAATACCAGCACCAACTCCCCCGGACGCGGTGTCGCCTTCCACTCCATCAACATCATTCGTCCCACGCTCGTCAACGACGCTGCCTTCAACTTCTCGCAGAGCGCCATCACCACCATTCCCACGGGACTCATGGCCAAGCAGAACAGCCCCAATATCAACCCCAAGGAACCCTTCGTCAATCCGCTCGGTGTGAATCCGACGCTCACGTTTACTGGCGGCTCCAGCATCGCCGGCAATGGTCCCTACCTGGATTACAATCGTAACTACTCGTTCTCCGATAGCCTCTCGTGGATTAAGGGCCGTCACGTGGTGAAGTTCGGCTACAACGTGAACCGCTATAACAAGACGGAAAACGCCAACGGCAATGCGATTGGAACCTTTGCGTTTTCCGCCGCCGGCGCTCCCACCGGCACCAGCACCTTTCAGCAGTCGTGGGCCAACTTCCTGCTGGGCAACGTTGCCACCTTTACGCAGTCCTCGCAGGATCTGAGCCCCGATGTCTGGGCCTGGCAGCACGAAGCCTACGTGCAGGACGATTTCAAAGTCAATTCGCGGCTGACGTTGTACCTCGGCGTGCGCTGGTCGATGTTCGGCCAGCCTACCGACAGCAACGGCCAATTGTCCAACTTCGACCCCGCCTCGTACGACCCAGCCAAAGCGCCTAAGATCGATCCGACCAACGGCCGCGTCATTGCCGGCACCACCGGTTGGCAGACCAACGGCCTTATCGTCGGCGGCAAGAATTCCAAGTACGGCCAGCACATCGCCAACAATAACTACAAGAACTTCGCCCCCCGCATCGGCATCTCGTGGGATCCGCTGGGCGATGGCAAAACCGCAATCCGCTCCGGCTACGGCATCTACCACGACTCCGTTCTGTTCGGCATCTATGAACAGAATATGTTCTCTAACCCGCCGTTCGTGGCCAGCGTAACCTACACCAACGCCAGCTTCAACGACGTGTCCTCGGGCACCGCGGGCATCGATCCCTTCGGGCCCCTTGCCACTTCCGTGCTGGCTCCGCGTGGCACCCAGGTTCCGGCCCTCACGCCCTACACCCAGCAATGGAGCCTCAACATTCAACGCCAGCTTCCCCAGGGGCTAGTGGTCGAGGTAGGCTACTTCGGCTCCAAGGGAACCCACCTGCTGGGCGCCGTCGATATGAATGCCGTTCGTCCGGGCGCCGCCCTGGCTGCCGGATTGAAGGACAATTCCGGCACCACCGCCGCCAATGCCCCCGGCACCACGGTGTTCACCTCGGCCGACTGGCCGCGCATCAACGCCATCCGCCCTTTCAAAGGCTTCAACGCGTTCACGTCGATCCAGTCGGCGTTCGATTCCAATTACCACTCGCTGCAGGTGAACATCCGCAAGAGCTTCGGCTCCGCCGGACTCATCGGCGCTGCGTATACTTTCTCCAAGACACTCACCGATAACGGCTCCGACCGCAGTAACGCCGCGCAGGACGCCTACAACTGGCACGATGGAGAGTACGGCCCCGCGCCCACCGACCGTCGCCAGGTCCTCACCATCAACTACGTCTACACCCTGCCGTTCTTCAAGGGTGGCCGCAGCTTGATGCATACCGCCTTCGGCGGCTGGCAGCTCTCCGGTATCCTCTCCACCTATACTGGTCAGCCCACCACCGTCACTTCCAACACCTTCGATCCCGCCGGACTCGGCATCGGCAACGGCGGACCGGCCAGCCTTCGTCCAGACCAGATCTGCGATCCCAACAAGGGCGCGCCGCACACCTACGCCGGCTCCGCGCAGAGTTCCTCCCAGGGCATCACCTGGTTCAATACTGCCTGCTTCGCGAACGTGCCCCAGGGTGTTGTGCGTCCCGGCAATGCCGGCCGCTACACCGTCCGCGGCCCCGGCTTCTTCAACCTGGATGCCTCGTTGATGAAGAATTTCAACCTCAGCAAGGAAGGCCAGTGGAAATTGCAAATGCGCCTGGAAACCTTCAATACGATGAACTGGGTTAACCCCAGCGGCTTCGCTTCCTCCGTCAATACGGCCACCAACTTCGGGCAGATCAGTTCCTTCCGCGCCGCGCGCCGCGTCGCCCTGGGAGCCAAGATCAACTTCTAACGCACGGTACTCCTCACGAAAAGGCCGGTTCCCCAAAAGGAGCCGGCTTTTTTTATTGCCCGGCGGACACCAGTGTGGGGCAGGTTGGTAACCTGCGCGGCGGTTGGTTACCGCCGCAATCTCGCCATTGGTGCGACATTTGGCGGGTTACCAACCCGCCGCAGGCTGCCAGCCTGCCCCACTGGCCCTACAACGCGTTTAGCACGCCGCTCACTTTGGCGAGCAGCGCTGCTCTAGTGAAGGGCTTGTGCAGGAACGGCGCTCCATGGTCGAACCCCGGCAGGCGGAGCACCGGATGCTCGGTATACCCCGACATGAACAGCACGCCCAGGCGCGGTCGCGCGGCCACTGCCTGCTTCGCCACTTCCAGGCCATCGATTTCCGGCAGCACCACATCCGTCAAAAGCATCTCGATCTTTAAGGCGGCATCGCGGCAGAGGTCGATGGCCTCCCGCGGCGTTTCTGGTGCAAGCACCTGATAGCCGGCGTGAGTGAGCATCGACGCCACCATATGCCGGATGTTGGCATCGTCCTCCACCACCAGGATCACTTCGCCCTCGGGCCCGCCGGGTTCGGCATCCACCGCTGTAACGGCGGCCACGGGAACTGCGCCGGTCGCCCGCGGCAGGTAGATGGAGAACGAACTACCCTTACCCACGGCGCTCGCGACCCGTATGTGACCGCCGCTTTGCTTGACGATGCCGTACACCGTGGCGAGCCCCAGGCCAGTGCCGCGACCCACTTCCTTGGTGGTGAAGAACGGCTCGAAGATGCGGCTCTGCGTCTCCTCGTCCATGCCCTCACCGGTGTCGCTGACCGAGAGACACACGTATTCGCCTTCGGGTAGGCCGGCGTCCACCGAGGACTCGATCGACACGTTGGCCGTGCGGATAGTGAGTGTGCCGCCGCGCTCCATGGCGTCGCGCGCATTCACCGCCAGATTGAGGATGATCTGGTCTACCTGGCCGGGGTCGGCGAAGACATCCCAAAGGTGCGCTTCCGGTTCGGCCTCAATTTCGATTTGCTCACCCAACAGGCGCGACAGCATGCGGTGGGTGCTTTGGACGTTGACATTCAGACTGAGGCGTATGGGCTGTAGGATCTGCCGCCGACTGAAGGCCAGCAACTGGCGGGTCAGCGAGGCGGCGCGCTGCGCGGCGGTCAGAATCTCCTTCACCGGTACGCGGCGCTCATCCTCGGGCGTCAGCTCGCCGCCGAGCATCTCGGCATACCCCTCGATCACGGTGAGAAGGTTATTGAAATCGTGGGCAATGCCTCCTGCCAGCTGTCCCACGGCTTCGAGCTTTTGCGACTGGCGCAGGTTCTCTTCCAGGCGCAGACGTTCGGTAATGTCGGTGGCCATCACCAGTTTGGCGGAACGGCCGTCGAAGTGTAGCGGGTGCGCAGTGATTTCCACGAAGAACACGGCGCCGGATTTGGAGCGGTGGCGCCAGGGTCCATCGGTATGCAGTTTGCGGTTGGGAACACGAGTATCCTGCTCGAGCAGGGCGACGTCCTCTTGCGGACGGATGTCGCGCAACGTCATGCCCAGGAACTCTTCACCTGTGTAGCCATAACGCGCGATGGCCGCCTCATTGACCGCCAGGAAGCGAAGCGTGCCGATCTCGTAGACCCACATGCACTGCGGGTTGGATTCGAACAGGAGGCGGTAGCGGCTCGCCGATTCTTCCAGGCTGCGCTGCGCCGCGCGGCGTTGCGTCACGTCGCGAAAGACCAGCACGACGCCGGTGATCTTCCCCTGGTCATCGAGGATAGGCGCGGCGCTATCGTCGATCGGAATGCTCTGTCCGCCCTTTCTGGAGAGCACAGTGTGATTGGCCAGGCCCACAGTGATTCCGTCGCGCAGCACGGCGGCGGTAATGTCCGGCGACAGCTCTTGCGAATCTTCGTTCGAGATCCGGAAGACCTCGGGGAGCGGCCGGCCTGCGGCTTCCGCGCTGGAATAACCGGTGAGCGATTCAGCCACCGGATTCATGAAATCCACGCGACCCTGCGCATCGGTGGCAATCACCGCGTCGCCGATGCTGCGTAGCGTGGTGGCCAGGGCGGCGCGGCCCTCGGCATCCCGCGCGCGAGTGGCCTGCAGCACCGCGATCAGTTCTTCCTGCTCATTGGCCAGGCGATTGATGCGGCGGCCCGAAAACCAGATGAAGCCGGCCAGCAGGAGCGCAAACAACTGCGCCAGCACGCGAGTCTGGAAACCGTGGCGCTGGGCGCTGTCGCTGTACTCGCGAAAACGCACGTTCTCGCGTTCCAGCATGCGCGTTAGCGCCTCGCGGATCTCCTGCATCGTCTGCTTGCCGCGGCCGGTCCGCACGATGGCCAGGGCTTCGGCGCTGTCGCCGTTTTGACCGGTGCGGATCGTCTCCTGCAGTTCGGCCAGTTTGGCGGTGATCAGCGCAGGCAGCCGTGCGCGGTCTTCCTCGTCAGCGGCCTTCATGATCGCAAGCAGCGGCACGGCAGCCTGAATCCTGGGAACGGCAATCTGGTAGTCGGCGAGATACCCGGGATCTCCCGTCAATAAGTAGCCGCGCTGGCCGGCCTCCGCCGTGACAAGCAACCGGTGCACGCGATTGGCCTGCTCGATTAGCACACGCGATTGCTCGGCGCCGGCCGCCGCCTCGCGGAATGCCAGGCTATCCAGGTACGAGTAGCCGGCGATGGCAATGAGCATTGCGACCGCGGCCGTCAGCCATATCCTGCGCATGCCGCGCGGTATGTTCGATGACGTACCACCCATCTGCACACCCTAAGGTAGCGCCTTTCGTGCGGCGACGGGTCCTTCTGATACCCTGGGTCTTCCTTCATGAAAATGTCTTGGAAGAGTCACGGGCTCCGCCTGTTTGCCGGCGTGTGGCTGGTCTACAGCGTGTGCCCGCCCTTCCTCTCGTACGACTCATATTGGAGCGTCGCGACTGCACTTGGCCTGTTGGAGCACGGCACCACTGTGCTCGATGCCAAGGTCCCCGGTGCGCCCGTGCAAGCCGAATACGGACTGGAATGCGTGCCTGCCACCGGGCCCGCGGTGGTCCGGTCGATTGCAGCCGGATGTGCCGAAGGCCACTGGTACATCAACTTCCCGTTAGGTACCGCGGTCTTGATTCTTCCCCTGCTTGCCGTGATGAAGGGAGTGGTCGCGGTGGTGGGCCCGCTGGCGCCGCATACCGGCTTCTTTGCGCGCCCTGAAGTGGCAGCCTTCTTTGCCGGAGACCTGCTCGCCGGCCGGCCGCTGACCGAACTCTGGTGCGCTTCCACCATCGGCGCGTTCACGGTGTGGCTTCAGTATCAACTCGCGTTGCTCTTTCTCTCGCGCCGCGGTGCGCTGTGGTTCGCCCTGCTCTTCGCCTTCGGCACCACCGAGTTTTCCACCGCTAGCCGCAATCTCTATCCGCACGGTCTCACCCTGCTCCTGCTTAGCGCTGCGTTGTACCTGCTGGTGAAGGCGTCGAAGGAGGGGGACGGCGCGTATGCGCTGACCGGATTTCTACTGGCTGCAGCCTTCGCCGTTCGGCCTTCGAATGCGATCTCGTGCGTGCTTCTCACCCTGTACGTGGCCATGCATCATCGCAGGCACGTGCTGCGGGTTTTGGCGGGCGCAACGCCTGTGGCGATTCTCTTTTTCAGTTACCAACTGCTGGTCCGTCACAGTCTGATTCCGCTCTACCTCGCCGCGCCCAAGAACAGCAATCCATTCTGGGAAGGCATGGCGATGAATTTCTTCAGCCCTTCGCGCGGACTCCTGGTCTTCACCCCCGTCTTCCTGTTCGCGATCGCCGGCATGGCGCTCGCCTGCCGGCTCCGCTGGTGCGGCGCGCTGCCGCCCTATC
Source organism: Candidatus Solibacter sp. (assembly GCA_039932635.1). Classification (GTDB taxonomy): domain Bacteria; phylum Acidobacteriota; class Terriglobia; order Bryobacterales; family Bryobacteraceae; genus Solibacter. Next base: position 678 of record JBDTPR010000219.1, on the reverse strand, counting down.
TGATCGCAATCGTGACGCTACACGCCATCGTCATCGCGGTGCTCTGGCCGGGACACTGTTACGGTCCGCGCTACTTTGCCGATGTCACGCACCTGCTGATGTTCTTCCTGCTGCCTGCGATTCTGTGGTGGCAAGGCAGCGCCTCCCCGCGGCGCACCGCGCTGGCTGCCGCCTTTCTCATGTTGGCCGCGTGGGGCGTCTTCGTGCACGTGCACGGCGCCACCTCGATTGCCGCCAACCAGTGGAGCGCGCTCCCGGTCAACGTGGACGAGGCGCGCGGGCGCGTTTGGGACTGGCGCGATGCTCAATTCCTGCGAGGGCTACCCTGAGGTGAACGACGATGATTCTGGCGATTGACATTGGCGGCACGAAATTCAGCATGGCCGTCTTCGATGGAGAGCGCATGGTGCGCCGCGAGAGCCGCGCGACCGACGCAGGCGGTGGCCGCGCGTGGATGGTGGAACAGCTCGCCGCCATCGCCGGAGAGTGGCGGCAGGAGTACCCCCTGGAGCGCTGCGGTATCGGCTTCGGCGGTCCTGTGAACTTTGCCACCCAGCGTGTCGTGCTATCCACCCACGTGGGCGGCTGGCGCGATTTCGACCTGTGCGGCTTTGTACGCGACGTGGCGGGTACTCCCGCAGTACTGGATAACGATGCCAACGTCGGCGCGCCCAAGGT
>JBDTPR010000218.1:0-9691 GCA_039932635.1 Candidatus Solibacter sp. | reverse complement strand
TATTCGCCCCGCTTGATCTCGATATCCACGCCGGATACCGCGTTGATCTCCTGGTCGCCCATAATGTAGGTCTTCCAGAGATCGTAGGTGCGAATGACGATGCCATCCCGTTTGAGCTGCTCGCCCCGCGCTACAAGTTCCTTCTCGACTGCTGATGACATTGGATGATTTCTCGTTTCTACGACTTAGCCGCTACTACCGGCGCCTTGTTATCGACCTTAACCTGCGCCTCGTTCAGGATGGTGCGAATCACCTGATACGTTCCGGTGACGATCTGCTCGCCATCGGTCAGGCCGCTGACGACCTCAATATCCGTCGTACCGGTAACTCCGGTTTCGACCTTCTTGAAGACCGCCTTCCCGCCCGAAACTACGAAAACGCCTTGAATCTCTTCCTTTTTCGCCTTCTCCGCCACCGGGTCCAGCTTCGCGGGCGCTGTTTCAGCCTTCCCATCAGCCGGTTTCGGCTCCAGTTGCCCCTTCTGACGGACAGTGAGCGCTTGGATCGGTATACTTAGGACGTTTTTTCGGGTGGCTGTGGTTATCTTTGCCGTGCAAGAAAGTCCGGGACGAATTTCGTCGGGCGGATTGTCCAGGCCGATCACCACCTTAAAGTCCTTAGCTTCCTGGCTGGAAATGGCGCTCTGGCTGGCCGCGACGCCCGTGGAACGCAGGATTGCGGTGTTGCCAATTTCGATCACATGACCCTTGAAGGTCTTGTTCGGGATGGCGTCGATGGTGACATCCACCGGCTGATTGAGCTTCACGTTGACGATGTCGGTCTCGTCCACTTTCACTTCCGAGGTGATCAGGGACATATCCGCGATCGTCATCATAGTGCTGGCGGCGGAGTTCTGGACGCCCGGCACCACGGTCTCGCCGACCCGCACGGGGAGGTTCGTCACCACTCCATCGAGCGGCGCAAAGGCATTATGTTTCTGTAGGATATCGTTGTAACGCACGAGGCCGGCGCGGTACTGGGCGATGCGCTTTTGCGAGGCGGCGAGCTGCGCCACCGTCTGTTCGCGCTGCGCCCGCGCCTGGGTCAGGCGCATCTCACTCTGCTTCACGGTGGAAAGCTGCGCCTCGTAGGCGTACTTGCGCATGTCGAAATCCTGCTTGGCCAGCAGGTGCTCGGCGAACAGCGACTGGCTGCGGTCGTATTCGGCTTTGGCGCGCTCCAGATCGCTTTTGTCCTTGTCGATCATGGCCTGCATGGTGCGGATGTTTTCGTCGGCGGCTTTGACGCCCGCCTCGCTGGCGTTGGAATCGGCTTCGGCCGAATTGAGAGTGGCCTTCTGCGCTTCCACGTCGGCTTCAGGCTGCACGTTCTCGATTTTAGCCAGCAGTTGGCCTTTGCGCACGCGGTCGCCTTCCTTGACCAGCAGTTCGCGGATCTGGCCTTGTGCGTTGGCGCCTATGTTGATGTAATTCTTGGGTTTAATTTCTCCCGATGCAGTCACCAGGCTGGTCAGATCCTGGCGCACAACCGTGCCCGTCTGGACTGTGATCAAGCCCTTTTTGCTGTAGACCGTGCTGGCGTAGACCCCGGCACCCAGGACTACAACCACCAACAAGCCGATTAGAACTTTCCACTTGGTCTTCACGACAAAAATTCTCCCTTTACTAATCCCGCCAACCATTTAGACGCAAAACCTGAGCCGGGAGTTCAGACAACATTTTACACCCCGGGGTCTTGGAGGGCAGGACTATGGCTGAATAATACCGGTAAGTAGACGTTTGAGCCGCGTTAAAATTAACGTCGCCTGCCTCCGGTTATTCCCGGCCCACGTAGTTTACCGCCAAGTCACGGATTCCGGCGGCGTATTCTCGCACTGCCCGCTATCGGTCACACCGCTGGCTAACTGGGCGCAGGCATTGGTGATGGCCGTACGCAGGGCTTCTTGCCGGTCCTTGGCCTGCGCCTTACGGCAATCGCGGTTGCCGCGGAATACCATGCAGACTTCGACGCCCACACGCTCGCCGCGGAACGTAGTGGAAATCAGAGCAGCCAGGAAGACTACGACGAACGCGATCGCGACCCAGGTCGTCCTCTTCACGCGAAAAAATTCCCCATGCGCCGGAACTTGGCGTAGCGGTGATCCACCAGTTGAGCGCGATCCAGATGGTCCAACTCGCCCAGACGCGCGCTCAGATCCTGCCGCAGGAATTCGGCCGCGGCCACGGGATCTTCCTGCGCGCCGCCTTCGGGCTCGGGAACGATGCCGTCGATCAGATTCAGTTCCTGTAAGTCCTGCGCCGTCAACCGCAGGGCCGCCGCCGCCTGCTCCGCCTTGGCGGAATCGCGGTAAATGATGGCCGCGCAGCTTTCCGGCGAAATCACGCTATAGACCGCGTTCTCCAGCATCAGGACGGTATTGCCGACGCCCAGCGCCAAGGCTCCGCCGGACCCTCCTTCCCCGATGCAGACCACGATGACGGGCACGGTCAGGCGCGACATTTCGCGCAGATTTCGCGCGATGGCCTCGGCCTGCCCGCGTTCCTCCGCGTCGATTCCCGGGTAGGCACCCGGAGTGTCCAGAAAGGTGATCACGGGACGCCCGAATTTGGACGCCATCTGCATGACGCGCAGCGCCTTGCGGTAGCCTTCGGGCTTCGGCATGCCAAAGTTGCGGTAGAAGCGCTGTTTGGTATCGCGCCCCTTCTGTTCCGCCACGATCATGACGGCGCGGTTTTCGAAACGTGCGCTGCCGGCTACGATCGCCGGATCGTCGCCAAATGCGCGGTCGCCGTGGAATTCCTGGAAATCCGTGAAAAGTTTTTCGATGTAATCCAGCGAATGGGGGCGCTTGGGGTGCCGCGCCAACTGCACGCGGCGCCAGGCGGGATGCGTTTCCGCGCTCATCTCCGTCCGGGTATCTGGATTGGCTTCGGGTTCCACCATCACATCTTACCAATCCCGCGTGGTGCCAACGAGCCGGATTTGACACCGTCTCGCCTAATCCCCTAATCTTGATAGAGATTGGAAAATTTCACGCAATTCGAGGCCGAGCCGGCCTCGGACATCCTCTCCTGGGCCATTGGAACGTACGGCAACGGGTTCGCCATCGCCACCAGCTTCCAAAAGGAAGGCATGGTGATTCTCGATCTGGCGCTGCGGATTTCGTCGGAAGTCCGCGTCTTCACGCTGGATACCGGCCGCCTGCCGGAGGAGACGTATCGCATGATGGAGACCGTGCGGCAACGCTATGGCGTACGCATCGAGACGGTCTTCCCGGAGCGCGCCGATGTGGAGCAACTGGTAGAAATCCACGGGCCCAATCTGTTTTACGAGAGCGTGCCGGGGCGCCAGCGCTGCTGCGAGGTCCGCAAGGTGCGGCCCATGGAGCGCAAACTCGCCACGCTACGCGCTTGGGCTACCGGACTGCGACGCGACCAGGCGGAGAGCCGGGCGGGCGTCGCCAAGGTGGAGCAGGGGTCGGACGGCCGCATCAAAATCTGCCCGGTAGCCGATTGGACTGCCGCCCGGATCGAGGAATATATCGCGCGCCACGGGGTGCCGGTCCATCCTCTATATGGGCGCGGCTACCCGAGCATCGGCTGCGCTCCCTGCACCCGGGCGATCGAACCGGGCGAGGACGAGAGGGCTGGACGCTGGTGGTGGGAGGCGGATACTAAGAAGGAATGCGGCATCCATTTTTCCCCCGACGGCGCCATCAGTCGCGTTAAGGTGGCAAAGGCGGGGGAAATGTCCCTGGAACGGAACGACATGCACAAAGGCTTCACACTGTGGTTCACGGGTATGAGCGGCGCGGGCAAGAGCACCATCTCCCGGCTGCTCGAGCTCAAATTGCGCCAGTACGGCGCGCTGGTGGAAGTGTTGGACGGCGATGTAGTCCGCACTCACCTTTCCAAAGGGCTCGGTTTCAGTAAGGAAGACCGCGACGAGAACGTGCGGCGCATCGGTTTCGTTTGCGAGTTGCTGTCGCGCAACGGCGTGATCGCCATCGCCGCCGCCATCTCGCCGTACCGCGAGGTGCGCGACGAGGTGCGCTCGCGGATTCCCAATTTCGTGGAGATTTTTGTGGACTGCCCGGTGGAAGTGCTGGCCGAGCGCGACGTCAAGGGACTCTATCGCCGCGCCCTGGCCGGCGAGATCACGCAGTTCACGGGCGTATCGGATCCCTACGAGCCTCCGTTGACGCCGGAGGTCACGGTGAATTCGTCCACCGAGAAACCGGAAGAAAGCGTGGAGAAGATCTGGGCTACACTGGAACGTTTAGGTTTGGTTAGCTTTGATCGATCTCCACTCGCACACTAACGAATCGGACGGCACCTGTTCGCCGGCCCAATTGATTGAAGAGGCGACGCGCTGCGGCGTGACCACCCTCGGCATCACCGATCACGATACCTTCAAGGGGTACGATCAGGCGGTACCGCTGGCTGCCGCGGCCGGCGTGGAGCTGATCTGCGGCATCGAACTCTCCACCAAGCTGCACGGCCACTCGGTACATCTGCTGGGCTACTTTCTGAATGGCGGGAATATGGACGAGTTCCGCACCTGGGTGACGGGCCAGCAGGAGGCGCGGCGCGACCGCAACATACGGCTGGTGGCACGCCTGCAGGAACTGGGCTTCGAGATCACCCTGGCGGAGGCGGAAGCGCGCGGACGCGGGATGACGGGGCGGCCGCACTTCGCGCAGATCCTGGTGGAGAAGGGCTACGTCGCCAACCTGCGGCAGGCCTTCGACGACTATCTGGACGAATCGGCGAAAGGCTACGTGTTCCGCGCCGAGCCCCAACTCTCCGAGGGTGTGGCGCGCGTGCGTGCCGGCGGAGGCATCGCGTCGCTGGCCCACCCGGTGCGGGTGAAGGGCGACATTCCGGCGCTCATGCCCGAGCTATGCGAGAGCGGCTTGAACGCGATCGAGGCGTATCATAGCGATCACACTCCGGAAGATACGCAGCTTTATCTGGACCTGGCGAAGAAGTACGGGCTGCGTGTCACCGGTGGCAGCGACTTTCACGGCGCGGTGAAGCCCAGCGTTTTTCTGGGGACCGGGCACAATAATAATCTGCGCGTGCCTGCCGATTTGCTGGCGCAATTGCGCGGGTAGCGCGGCCTGACGCTACAGCACGCGACTCACCGACGGAGTCCACGTGTAAGATAAGTAACAGAGTTAGGCCGAAAAATGGCCCAGGGGAATACCTCGTTGGCTGGGGTATTTTGCGGGCGCATCAGGCCGCGATTACCGGCTTCGTTTTCAACCTGGGATGAAATTTAGCGGGACGAAGGAACCGTTATCTCTTCCGGCTTCCCCCAGGTTGCCCAAGGTCGGTTGAATGACGGCCTTCGAATTCTTCCTTCGTCTGCTAAGCTCGTCCGGTGGCAGTACCGGGTGCGCGAACGTGAGAGCCAGAGCATCTCCGGCGCGCGGGGAATCGAGGCCCGCGCTTTTCCCTCTCCTCCTTCGACGGTGGGCCATAAGGGTTAAATGTTTCAACCAGACGGTGGCCTGCGTGGTTTGGCCAATTATTTGGTAGCAATGCTAACCTTTAGTACTAATAAGCTTAAATATTCGCTCGACATTGAATAAGTAACCTAGTACTGTGAGACATGGTATTAACTCGGACTGTACTACAGAGAACCCTGATGCCCTTGCTCCTGCTCGCGGGAGGATCTGTCGCATCTGCGAGCAGGATTGATTGGCAGGACGGGAACTGGAACGGTGGCACGGCGAACGGCTATACAAGCGGATCTGCCACAGGCACGACCAATGGCGGAGGCGTAACCGTTAATTGGGCCCATTTTGGAACTGCGGATGGACTTCAGTCCGGGCTTGGAGGGATACAACCTCGGATCTTGCAAACGGTGGGGGATGGGCTCGATGGAGTTTTGACTTTGGGTACTAAGAATGACAGAAATACAACGTCACTTCTCAACTACACTACCCTAACCATCACTTTCGCGAATCTGGTCGACCTGGCAAACGGGGCGCTCACGATTCAGGACTTGGATAGCAATGGCGCCACTTCGTGGCAGGACTTTGTGGCGGTGAAGGCTTTCAAGGGCGCGAACACGGTGGGCGTGACCTATGGCATTCTAGCGGCCCATGCCTTGACCACAAGTTTCGCCCTCGATGGAGTTCGCGGCATCCAAAACATAGCCAATAGCGGCGCCACCCAAGCGAACGCCAATGTAGGCGTGAATTTTGGCGGAGATCTGGATAAGATTGTGCTCTACTTCTTCCAGGGTCCTCTTGTGACTTCGGGTACCGGAGCTGAACATGGTGTCTGGTTAAAGGACATCGATTATACCGCTGCTGTCTCGCCCGTTCCTGAACCCTCCACCGTGGCTCTGGCCTTGGCCGGTTCACTCGGCATGCTGTTTCTGCGCCGCAAGAAAAAACAAGCCTAGCCTGACCCTCGCGTGCATGCGGCATCGCGGCCTTGCCTCGCCCGCTCGATTACTTCGTGCGGACGTAGGCCAGCGCGATCACTCCGCCGGATTCGGGCGAGAGTATGGCGGACATGATTTCGGCTTCCGCTCCGTCCACTGTGGTCTTGGTGCCAGGGGCGGGAGGCTCGCTACCTTCGAGTGTCACGCGCGTCAACTTCTTGTTGACGCGTCCTTGTGCGCGGATCCGCTCCACAATCTCCTGCCCGATGTAGCACCCCTTGTTGAAGGACACCCCTTGCATCTGCTGGGTTTCCTGCGGCAGCGAGGTATCGCGGATCTCTTCGCCGTAGCGAGGCTTGCCGTTTTCGATGCGCACCAGGCGCGCTTCCTCGGGAGTCGCCGCCACGGCGCCCGCGGCTTCCAGTTGGCGCACCAGGGATGCCGCCTTTTCCGCGGGTACGAAGATGCGCACGCCGGCCTGTCCGGTCGTGGTGACCGATGCCACGGTGGCGGCGTCCCACGCGACGTGCGCGTAATCCGTGGCCGGTAACGGGGCTCCGAGAGTGGTCAGGATTGCCGCCGCGCCCGGGCCTTCGAGGCCGATGCAGGCGGTGGTCGCGGTTACGTCCTCCAGTTCCACCTGATCGGCAATGATATAGCGCTTGATGTGCAGGTACACCTTCTCGCGCAGCTCCGCTTCGGTATCGAGCAGCATGTGATCTTCAAACGCGAAGAGGCAGAAGTCGGCTTGAATGCGGCCCTGCGGGCTCAGCAGGAAGGCATAGCAACCGGTGCCCGGGGTCATTTTCTTGACTTCGTTGCTGCTGATGGCGTGAAGAAGGCGCGCCCGGTCGCGGCCTCGTGCCACAATGCGGCCGCGCGCGGAAAGATCCAACCACGCCGCCCCGTGACGCAGCGCTTGATAACCCAGACTCATGTTCTTAGTTTAGGCGATCCCTTTGAGGTATGCCGAGATGAAGACTATGATCAGGCCCGAGATGGCCGCGCCGAATAGCTGCCGGGCGCGCCGCGGATTGTTGGGCGCCGTGGCTACCATGGCAATACTCAGCACGTGCAGCGCGAGCAGAATTTTGATCCCGAACAGGGCGTGATATTGCGCGGAGTGCCCGGGCTTCAGCATGTAGTTATAGAGGCCGGAGAGCACGAGCCCACCCGAGGCGGCGAAAACGATGCCACGGAAATGCCGCGCCGTGGCTTCATTCAGGGCGGAGCGGGCCTCAGGTGAGAGGACGCTCTCGGAAGGAATCATCACGAAGCGGGCGTAGATGATCCCGCCGAGCAGGCTCAACATCGAGGTAATGTGCAACCACCGCATGACTGCCGTTAGAGTCTCACCCATATTGGTGAGTATACTCGCCTTATGATCCACGAGACGCTTCCGGTTGGCATGTTGCAATGCAACTGTTCCATCTTCGGCGACGAGACCACGCGCCAGGCTATGGTGGTGGACCCCGGCGACGAGATCGATTCGATTCTGCGGGTGCTGGAGAAGCACGGGCTCACCGTCACCTCGATCGTCATCACGCACGCGCATATCGACCACATCGGCGGCGCGCAGAAACTCAAGCTGGCCACGGGCGCGCCGGTTTATATGAACCTGGGAGATCGTGAACTGCAGGAGATGATGGACGTGCAGGCCGGCTGGCTCGGCGTGCGCACTCCCGAGGCCGTCGATATCGACGTGCCCGCCAAGGATGGCGACAAGCTGCTGGTGGGCGCTACCGAAGTGCATGTGCTGCATACCCCGGGCCACACACAGGGGAGCATCTGCCTCTGGATGCCCACAGAGAGCAAGCTGGTGGCCGGCGACACCCTGTTCCGCGACAGCATCGGGCGCACCGATCTGCCGGGGGGCGATTCGCGCCAGATTTTGCAATCGATCCACAGCCAGTTGATGGGGCTGCCGGGCGAGACTGTGGTCTTCCCGGGGCACGGGGAAGCGACCACGATCGCGCGCGAGAAGGAGTCCAATTTCTTTCTTCGCGGCGGGCGGTAAGGTTTGGGGTAGCGGGCTATCTGAGCTACCTGATGTTCCGCCTCTTCCACGGCTCCCTCTTCCTGCCGATGGCATTGACTGTGATCGGCGTGGGGATCATTGTGGAGACGGTGGCGTGGCAGCGCAATCGCGAGCGGCTGGAAACGTTTCCGGCCGGCCTGCTCCCGGGGGAACTGACCGGCCTTTTGCAACGCGGCCGTTAGGCCTACTGAATTACGGTGGCGGTGAGAATCAGGAAAAGCGCTTGCTGCGGTCCTTCCAGGCTGGAACGTCCCACAACAACTTTTTGTCCGACCTTGATGTCGATGTCCTGATCGATGCCTGAATTGATGTAGTCGGTGGTCTTGGGCCCTGGGATTCCAGCCTTGGCGTCCACATTGGTTTTGCTGTAGGGAAGGCGCAGGCCGGCGTGCATGCGGTCGATGCGCACCGTGCTGCCGTCGTCGGTCACCGCGGCACTGCGGATGGAGAACTGGGACATCCTGGGTGGCGAGGCGCTGTTCAGGATGCCGGAGGTCTCCGCTGGAGATCCCGTCCTGGTGCGCAGGCTGAGTGTGTCCAGCATCTTGTATTCCTTGAACGCAAAGGCGCCTTTCAATTGCGCGATCACATCGCGCAGATCCTGGGGAACGGCCGATCCAGCCAGTGTGGCCTGGTCTCCGCCCACCACGAAATACACCGTCAATTCGACGCTCTTTGCGGGCACGTCCAGTTGTTTGATGGCCGCTTCCACCGCGGCCACCTTGTCCTGGGGGCCGGAGAGGGCGATGCTGTTAGTCGAGCCACTGGGGACCATCGACACCCCCCATGACTGCAACATCGTTACCGCCCGCTGGTCGATGTTCTTGAGGATGACCAGCTTGGTGACCTGCGGATTGTTCTGGGCCAATAGCGGCGCGGCCACGAGCAGCGCCCACAATGCGATTCGTTTCATATTATTCTCCTTAGTCTGCAATCCAGTAAATAACGATGTTTGGGTCTGTGGTCTGTAACTTGATGGTCAGCGGCTCGTGAGGACCGCTTGCTGACGCGCGCGGCTCTGATCGGAGCCGCGACCGTGAGGGAGCGGTTGCCACATTCCGGACCTCGGGAGCCGGCGGCGCCGCGGGGATGGAGGCCAATATCCGCGGCGCCGTGGGAGCCGGTCCGCGCGGCCAGATCGCCACCAGCACGAGGATGGCGGCCAGGGCGGCTGTGCAACCGCAGACCCACGACCGCTGCCACCATGGCCGCGCCTGACGTTCCAATTCGGCAATTACCCTCGAGCGCACGGCGGTGAAGTGCGCGGCGGCCGGATGGTCCGCGTGAGCCGCT
>JBDTPR010000217.1:0-9749 GCA_039932635.1 Candidatus Solibacter sp. | reverse complement strand
CAGCGGATTGGTTTTATAGGTCTGCAGGGACGATGCCATCAGGCCATCGTTTACCTTCATTTCGGCCAGCCATCCGGGGTCGCCTTCGGCACGCGCTTTGTCGAAGATCACCTGGGCCTCCGCGGTACCGCGCTGCCAACTCGGAAGGTACTGGAGTTCGCGCGCGTGCTCGGTGAACAGGTCACCCATCCGGATATTAAAGCCCACCTGCCCGTGCACGGGAATCACGTGCCCCGTGAGCATCCAATTTCGAATCGTCCAGGGGAGAATTGTCAGGACGGCGACCAGCGGGATCATCGCCACGCGCAGGAAGCCGGCTTGACGGCGGAACACCGCGAAATACAGCGGCGTCACGGCGACGAACGGGAGAAACGTGCCTTTGGACAGAGTCAGCAGGCCGGTGAGCAGCCCGAGCAATGCGCCATTCTTTAGCGACGGCCGATCCATGAATTGCAGGCTGACGAGGAGGAATGCAGTAAATATCAGGATCGTCATCGTCTCGATCCAGATCCTCGCCGAATACCAGACCAACAGCGGATAGATCGCGCACAGCATGCCGGCAATGACGCCCGCGCGCACGCCGAACAGTCGGCGGCCGATCAGGAACGTCAGCACGCACGTGAGTCCGCACATGACGTCCTGCACGATCTGCATATTGTACGGCCATGAGTTGGGGCTCAAGGCGAGGATTCCGGCGACCGCCATCGGGTACAACGGACCGCGCGTCACGGTAGGTTCGGTATTCGGGTAGAACGAAAAGGTATGGAGCTTATAAAGGCCCCAGCCCAGCGCGCCGTGCCCATCGGGATCGAGAACCGCTCCTGCCGAAGTTGCGATCCGCGGGTAGACCACGAATGAGAACAGCAAGGCCAGTAGCAGCCCGCAGAAGCCGCAAGCGAGACCAAGCCGCAAACCGTCCGACGGTTCCCGCGTTCCCGTGATCTCGACGAAGCTTGTTCTCGAGGCAGCCATCTTAAACCCAGCTCGGAATATATCTCTTCTGCTTATTCAGTATGGTCCCGAGAATCGAGACATTCTTGGCGGTCATCTCCTGACGAGCGCGCTCCAGGATCTTGAAACTCGTCTCTCCGCTGGCGACCACGAGCACTACACCGTCGGCCAGCGCGCCGATCGCGACGGCGTCGGCGTCCGACAATGGCGGTCCCTCCAGCAGCACGACATCGTAATTGGGCCGCACGGCATTCAGGAAGTCGGCGAGCCGCAACGGATCGATGCGGGAACCCAATTCGTCGCCGCGCAGGGCCGCGAACGCGACGTCGCGTTCGGTGTAGATGCACGAGGCGGCGTCCGCGCCGGGGCCGAAGGAATCGATTGTGCGATCGCTGAGCAGGCCGAATCGCTTCGCATACGTGGGGGACTTCCGGTCGAGTTCAATCACCAGGGGCCGTAAGTTCTGAGCCCTGGCCAGATGCTCCGCCGTGAGTCCCACGGCCGTGGTCACGCCTTCTCCCCTGGCGGCGCTGGTAAAATGCACGACGCCTTTGCCGCCGGGAAGTGAATTCACAAGGGTCCATGCGGTCTTGCGGAAAGCGTCGCTGCGTTGATAGGAATTCCACGGGCCCCACCGATAGCGATTCTTCAGCGCCGGCACCACTTCCAGCGGCGCGATGCCGAGATATTTCTGCACATCGTTCGACGTATAGATGCTGGCATCGAAGAAGTCCGCGACACCGACCCAGGCGGTAGCGGCGATCAACGAGAACAGCAGCCCTAGCGCAAGCAGGCGGAGCTTGGAAAGGCCGGTGGCATCGGTAGGTTCAGTGGCGTGCTGAATGATGGAGATGTTGCCGATTTTCTGCTCTTCCATGACCGAGGACGCGGTGTTTTCTTCCGCGCGCTTGCGGAAATCCAGATAGCTCTCCTCGGTCATTTTCACGCGGCGCTTCAAGGCGTTCCACTCGCCTTCCTTATCCTGCAAATTACGCACCTGCTGCTGAAGATCGGTGACGATCAGTGCGCGGCGGTCGTGGCTCGCCTGCCGGTCCGAGCGCATTGCCTGCAGATTGGCCACCACCATCTGCAGCGCGTTTCGGAACTGCTCACGGTTGTTCTGAATGCGAGCTCCATTGTCGAGTTCGGTCAGGCGCAGTTTCTGCCGCTCCGCCTGCAAATCCGCCAACCGCTGGAGCAGCGCTTCGGGGAAGCTATTGTTGGTGAAAGAACCAATTGCGGCGATGTCCGGGTCGGCGGCGCTGGCCTGTCTTTGGGCTCGATCGAGTTTCGCGGTGAGATCCCGAAGCTCGATCGAATCGTTGTTCATCAATGCCTGATTATTGGCGCTCTGTTCGAGAAGGACTTCTTTTTGTTTTTGGATCGCGCTTAAATTCCACTTCTCTTCGAACGCGCGCAATTCGTCTTCCGACGCTTTGAGCGCCGCATTGGAGCGGTCGGCTTCGCCACGGAAGAACGGTCCGGTGCCGCCCTCGCGGTAGGATCTCAGGCGAAATGTCTCGTAGAGGTCCAGCAGCTTGTTGAGTATCGGAGCGCCGTACTCCCGCTGCTCCACAAACAGGTGCACCACCAGGATGTTCGAGTTCCGCTCCGCCGCAACCACAATCGCGGTCTTGAGTTGCGAAAGGGCTTTTTGCCGCGGCGTCAGTGCCTCTTTCAGCCCGGCCGAAATCATGGTTCGTTCCTTCCACTGTTGGAAATCGCGGATTACTTCCTTGATGCGGAACTTAATACTGGGCAGCAGTTTGGTGGGAGCGGGTTTGGGAGGCAACGGCCGGTCGAGTTTCAGAGCTGTGATGAGCTGATCGTACAGATCGGTGCTCTGCAGGATATCGACCTCGGAGTTGACATCCTGCACGCGGTCTCCGGTGATCAGGACGGAAGACTTCCGCATAATGGCGGGCGACGTCTGCTCGTTGCCGACCCGCACCAGAATCTTGGCCGTGGTATCGAAGGTCTCTTCCTTAATGAAGAAGATCCAGAAGAGCAACCCGAACGTGGTGACGAGCAGAATTGTCAGCGCGCTCCAAAGGTGCCGGAGCACGACTATCCACAAATCGCGGGAGGTGGTTTGCCAGGAATCCATATGATAGTTCTGCGAGTCTCGGGCTAGAATATCGTCGTACCGCCGAACAGATAAGAGAAGCCCATGTTGAGCCCGACCGGTATCAGTTGCCTCACATACTGATCGACGGCCTGATCCACCTTGGCGATTTTGGACTTCGGGATCACCAGAACGTCAAAGGGCTGAAGTTGCTGATCGCCAATTCCCTTGGCCATGACCAGCTTCAGATCGATTCTCTGGACTACCGGCTTGCCACCCACATCGCGGATCAACAGGGCCTGTCGGGCATTAGCGGTTGTCTTCAGACCTTTGGCGCGAATCACCGCGGTAAGCGCGGTCATATTGCGATAGAGCGGAACGAGACCGGGTTCCACTACTTCGCCGCCCACAAAAATCTGCATCGTCGATTTGGGCACAAAGAGGACGTCGGAAGGCTGCAACGGAACATCCGGCTGCGCGCCCGAAAGGACACCGGCAAGATCGACGGTAACCGGCATGGGCGGTCCCGGCGTCCCCTGGTGCAGGATGACTACGGTCTTTGGGCCTTCCGCCTCTTTGAAACCGCCGGCCTGAAAGATCGCCGCGGTGGCGCTCAGGCCTCCCGCAATCGCCACCACTCCAGGCTGATTGACTTCTCCCCCCACGTACACGCTCTGGTTGAAGAACGACTTCACGATCACCGTAACCCTGGGATCGCGAAAATGCTGAGCGTAGAGTTCATTGAGCAGCTTGGTAAGCTCTTCGGCGGTCTTGCCGGTGGCGTCTATATCGTTCAACAGAACCAGCGAGAACTTACCATCCGGGCGAATCTTGGCGACCTGGTTCAGCTCCGGAATCAGGAAGGAGCGGATTTCAATCTCGTCCCCGGTGCGGACCACGTAAGGCCCGGCGCGCACTGCCGAGGCGGTAGCCGCGGTCTGCTCGAGTTGCTGCTTCACGTCGGGAGGCAGCGCGGCGGCTTGTCCACCGGGACCCGGAACCGGCGCGACCTGAGCGTAGGCCGCCGCGGTCGCAAGAGTCATCCAAATACATGCCCAGAGGAGATTACAGAACCGACCAGTCAGCATTCATATCCCAAGACTTCCGTGAACTCGCCTGGAGCGCAAAAGCCAATTTCCCATTCATGCATTCTAGCGCGGTTGGCGAATGCCCGCTGATTCCAAACCACAGGCTTAACCGCGGGCGGCCGTGGCCGCCGAATACTTCTCGCCGAGGAAACCGGCGTACCAATCGATGGTTTCGTGAAGGCCCTGCTGCAGCGTATAGCGCGGCTCCCAGCCCAGCGTTTCACGCGCCTTGTCGCACACCATATACTGTTCGCGAGTCTCGGCGCTGGCGCCGTTCTGGATCTCCGGCGCCAGATCGGAGCGCCCCATAAGGCGCAGGATCATGTCCGCAATGTCGAGCACGGTGACCTGTTCCTCCATGCTGAAATTGAATGCCTCTCCGGCGATGTCGGGGTTGGTTGCCAGGTGCTCCGCCAGGCGGAGATAGGCGCTCACCGCATCCTTGACGAACAGAAAATCGCGCACGAACTTTCCATCGCTGCGGATTACGAAGCGCTGGCCGCGCAGCGTGCTGCAGACCAGATCGGGAATCATCCGGCTGAAGTTCAAATCGCCTCCGCCAAAAACGTTGGCGCAGCGCACGATTCCGACCGGGACCCCGTAGTTCTTGGCGTACATCGTCGAGATCAGGTCGGTGCAAACCTTCGAGCAATCGTAGGGATACATGCCGCGCAGTGGATGAGTCTCACGAAAGGGCAAGTATTCGCTCGCGCCGTAGGCTTTATACGACGAGGCGATCACCACCTGCCGGACGCCAGCCTGTCGCGCCGCTTCCAGAATGCTCCAGGTCCCGCGGACATTGGCTTCGAGGGTACCGAGCGGGTCGTCCTTGGCGAGACCGACGAGGCTTTGCGAGGCCAGATGAAAGATGGCTTGGACCGAATGGTCATCGAGCACGCTCTGGATTGCGGGCGAGTCAACCAGAGACTCGTTCACTGTCACGATTCTTGACAGTAAGCCATCGTGGTTCAGAATACTCTGCCGCGACTTCTCGCGGACCAGAGCCACCACATTGGCGCCTAGTTCGAGCAGTTCCTTGACTAACCAACTGCCGACCAGTCCCGTCGCACCGGTGACGAAAACCGTCCGGTCACGCCAGTGATTCTGACAGGAAATGTTTTGCATTAGGTGTTCCCCATCGACTTCCTGTGGGCGTTGTGAAGGTAAGTATACACTGACTGCCTCCGGGCTTGGACCATCATTAGTTTGAGCCCCCCCGGAACTTCCGCAGAAGTTCCATTACCATGTTGAAGGCCAGCGGCTGGGCAAAATAGAGCCAGCTCAGCATGCGGCCTGAGAGTCCGTAGAACAAGACCGATTGATTCCGGTCGAATGCCGTCCGCGCCGCTCTTGCAAGGTTGACCGTCCGGTCGGTCACGGTCTCGGTGGGTAGCGGTACCGCGACCCGGACGATCAGGAGCTTTCTCGCCGGCTGGGACTCCAGGATTCGCTTGAGGAACAGTTCGTGCGCCGATTTCAAGCCTCCGTACACCGACCGGTTCGGGCTGCGGACCAGCGCCAGCAGGGAAGAGACGAAGATTACTGCCAGTGGGGCAGGACCGCGCTCTTTCGAGAGATCCTGAATCAGCCGGACAGGGGCCACCAGGTCCGCCGCAACATAGGCGCCCAGGGAATCGATATCGAGGGCGTTGTCTCGCAACCGCGACGTAGCGGACGCCGCGTTAATCACCAGATCTACATTCCCCAACTTGGCGGCCTGCACGATTTCCGGGTACCCCGACTCCAGATCGGCTGTCAATAACGTCACGCTGGTCGCACCCTTTTGGCTGCAGGCGCGGCCGGAGCGTTCCAGTCGCTCCACGTTCCGGCCAACCAGTACCAAAGCGTTCCCAAAAGAAAATTCCAATGCCAGTTGGGAGCCGATGGCCGAACTTGCACCCAGCACCAAAAGATTCACGAGGCGGGCTCGAACCCGGAACCGGTCTGGGAACCCGCGGCAGCAGCTTTGGCTTGCTGCTCGCTTTCGTGCTCCTCGGGCGCGTCCATGCCGATCAACCGGTAGGCCGTGTCAACCGGGACGTTCAGCGACCACCAAATCACGGCCAGGGTGGAGAAGAAAATGAAGACATCGCAGAGCATGATGTCGCCGCGCTGATAGCGTTTCGAATACGCGGCCTCCAGACCAAGCCTCTGTTCCGGACGGAGACGGATTTTGCCTACCACCTGGGCCAAGCCAGTGATGCCGGCGGGACTCTCGAAGCGGGCATTCCAATTCGGGTACTTTTTCAAAAGTCGAATGTTCTCCGCGGGCAGGGGGCGATTTCCGATCAGGCTCATCCCGTGGAAAATCACATTGATCATCTGCGGAACTTCGACGATTTGAACCCGTTCGAGGAACCGGCCAATGGGTGTGTAGACCTCGCAGGTTCTGGGAATGTCCAGGTAGCCGTCCCGCATGAACCGCTCTTTCAAGCGGTACTTCGGATCGGTGGCATCGCGAACCATGGTTCGAAACTTGAAGATGGGAATGGTGCGATCGGCAGTCACGTGCCGGCGCGAAACGTAGAAGACGGGACGGCCTTCCAAAATCCAGATCAGCAGAGCGACGAGCAAGAGAAACGGCGAGGCGAATACAAGGATGAAGGTAGCCAGGACAACATCGATGACACGTTTCAAGCGTTGCTGAAACTTCAATTTCCCTCCAATGCGATCTTCATCGACGTCAGGTCGCGGAGGGCCGGCGGCTCCGAGACGGCGGTCAGTTCTTCGACACACGCGTCCAACTTCTCGCAAAACTCCGCCCAGTTAAACTCGGCAGCTCGCAGGCGCGCCTTCTTGCCCATGGTCCGCACCAGGTTGAAATCGTCGGCCAACTTTTCCATGGCCGCGGCGAAAGCTTCTGGAGTCGGCTCGACCAGCAGCCCGGTTTCCCCATCGAGCACCGATTCGCTGGGACCGCCGCGGTTGACCGCGATCACGGGTTTTTCCAGAGCCATACCCTCGATTGGAGCCAACCCCCAATCCTCATTAAAGGGAGGGTAAACGACGGCGTAGCTTGCGCTCGAAAGCTCAAACAACTCTTCGTCCGTCGGACCCACCCTGAACCGGATCTGCTCCACGCCTTGGGCCAACTGCCGCAGCTTTTGGAAATACGGCTTGCTCTTGGCGTCCACCTGTCCGGCCATGGTTAAGGTGAAGTGTCCGAGATCCGGGCGCCGTCCGAGTAGGAGACGGAATGCCGCGATCGCCAACTCGAGGTTCTTGGTCCACATGATGCGGCCGGGAATTATGAAATCGCGCGAATAGACTCCCGTGGGCGTGAGGCGGGAAATGTCGACCCCGGGGTACAGGATTTGCACCTGGTCACGCGGATACAGGCGGGCATTCAGGATTCTTTTCCTGACTTCTTTGCTGATCGCAAAAACACGTTTATAACTGCGCCAGAGCCGGCGGTCGATCATGCGGAACAGAAGTGAGGCCACCTTGACCAGGGGGCGGCGCCACAATTGTCCGCCCGCCATCTGGAGGTAACGTTCCTGGTAGAACGGATCGAAGGCGACGCGCAACGGGGTCAGGCACAGGCAGACCGAAGGTACGGAAGTGCGGGCAGTAACCAGATCGCCGAGGCCTTCGCAAAACACCACCAACACCTGATGGTCGGTGAGGGGAAGCTTTTGGCAGGCGAGCCGAAACGCTGAACGCAGGGTTTGAAGCAGGGTGCGTTTGACCGACACTTCGCTGAGCTGCACGATGTCAGCCCGTTTCAAAGCAGGAAAGGTGGATTCGGGCTCGTACCGGTTGGTGAAGACGGTCCACTGGTGCCTGCTGCGCGCCAGAAGCTCGGAGATTACGCGTTCGGGGCCGCCATGCAGGTACACCCACGGGTAGTACAAAGCTACCTTCAAGCGAGGCGCCGCCACATTGCTTCCGCTTCCTAAGTTTTTCTCCCCTGTGAAAAGCATCCGTGCCCTTACAGCGCTCGGTTAGAGCGGACTGCATGATGGTACTGGCGCGAGCGATCCGACGGAGGAGCCGCAACCATTTTAGGAGTATACCCCGACGGCGAGTTTTATACCGAGCTCTGGTACTAACAATTGTTGACCTCCGGAGAATACCGGATAGCCCATTCGTACTGCGTCCCTGGGGCCCCCCGGCGCGACCTCTGTTTATTCGTCGTGGATAACTCATAAGGTATACTTTCTGCCTGGGGCTGTGGCGATGGGATCCTCCGATTTTCAGCGGCAGAAGCGCTTGTCGATAGGCAGAAGAAGATTTTGCCTGACGCCGCTATGTGCCATGGTTGCCTGCTCATCGAGCAAGGTGGCGGAGGGGCGCAACGAAGAAGAATACCTGCCGCCCGCCACTGAGCTGGCAGCGAGCGTCTCAATCGACGCCTCCAAGACGATCAAGCGAATACCGCGGGGCCTTTATGGTACGCACGCGGCGTGGGTCTGGGATGCCGAAGGATTATGGGACGGCGACAGGAATCAGTTTCAATCTAATGTGCTGCAGCTCGCGGAGAACCTGGATCCCGGCCCGGTCCGGTTTCCGGGCGGAATCGGTGCAGACTTTTACCATTGGCGAGACGGTGTAGGACCGCAAAAAGTTCGACCGATCCGCTCTCACGGGTCGGACAAGGACAAATCGCGCAACGGTTTCGGCACCCATGAGCTGATGGATTTCTGCCGTCGAATTGGTAGCGAACCGATTCTGATCCCCAATATTCTCGGAGGAACTCCGGAAGAGGCCGGCGACTGGGTGGACTACTGCAACCGTCCGAATCATCCGGAAAGAGCTCGCAACGGGTCTCCGGCGCCCTTTGGCGTGCGGCTCTGGGAGGTTGGCAACGAGCCTTATGCAAAGGCGTGGAACCCAGCCCAGAAACAGGGACAGATGACGGCGTCGGCATACGCGGACAAATTCCTTCGCTACGCCGCGGCCATGAAAAAAGCCGATCCGTCGATCCAACTGATGGCCGTAGGCGGCACGAATTTCGGGACCTACGCGTTCCTGGAAGACGATCGCTGGAACGAAACGCTGCTCAAGAAATGCGGCGCGGCGATGGATTACCTGGCGGTGCACAACGCCTATACGCCGGTGTTGATCAAGCAAGCGTCCTTCTACGACGTTTACCGGGCGATGGTCACATTTCCGGAGCACATCAAGAAAAATTTCGAGACATTGGACCGCCAGATCGAGACGTTCGCGCCGGAATCGGCAGGCCACATCAAGATCGCTACCACGGAGTGGGGACCCTACTTTGCGCCGCGCAACGAAGAGGTATACCTGGACCACAGCAAGACAATGGGCGCCGCGCTATCGGTCGCCGCGACGATGCAGGTCTTCCTGAATGCCAAGCGTCTGGAAATCGCGAACTTCTTCAAGTTCATCGATCTGGCTTTCCAGGGCTGCGTCGGCCACGATGGCGTGCCCAAGCCCAGCTACTTCGCGCTGGAAATGTTCTCCCGCCACTTCGGCGAAGACTTGGTTGTCTCCTCGGTCAAAAGCCCGACTTATGACTTTCCGAAAGCCGTGGGCGCGGTTGACCCGATCCAAAATGTCTCGTATCTGACCATGGTTGCCAGCCGGAGCGCCGATGGACGGAAACTCTACGTGCTGGCGGTCAACCGGAGCTTCAACAACCCGATACGTACGCGAATTAACATCCAGGGTTTTCGCCCTTC
>JBDTPR010000216.1:0-9785 GCA_039932635.1 Candidatus Solibacter sp. | reverse complement strand
TCGCCGGCGAAGGCTTGCAGCACCAGGACGGCCACAGCATTCTGCACGCCAGCACGGTTCCCAACTGCGTCACTTACGATCCCGCGTACGCTTACGAGATCGCCATTATTGTGCAGGACGGCATCCGCCGCATGTATCAGGAGCAGGAGAACGTCTTCTACTACCTGACGCTTTACAACGAAAACTACGCCATGCCCGCGATGCCGGAGGGCTTCGACCCCGAGGGAGTGCTGCGCGGCATCTATCGCTTCAAGGGTCCCGAGAAGGGCAAGGCGAAAGTCCATTTGTTCGGCAGCGGTCCAATCCTTAACGAGGCTTTGCGCGCCCAACAGATCCTGTCCGAGAAATACAACGTGGTGTCCGACGTATGGAGCGTGACCAGCTACAACGAACTGCGGCGCGATGCGCTGGGGGTCGAGCGCTGGAATCGCCTGCACCCCGATCAGGCCCAGCGGGTACCGTACCTGCTGCAGGCCATGAAGGGTTCGGACGGTCCGGTGATCGCCGCCAGCGACTACATGAAGGTGGTGGCGGATCAGGTAGCACCGTGGCTGCCCGGCCGCATGGAAACTCTCGGTACTGACGGCTTCGGCCGCAGCGACAATCGCGAGTACCTGCGGCGCCATTTCGAGATCAACGCTGAATCCATTGCCGCCGCCGCGCTCTCGCGGCTCGCCCGCGATGGTAAGTTTGACGCTAAGAAGGCCGTCGCCGCCTTCGCCGAACTCGGAGTCAACACTGAGAAGATCGACGCCGCGAAGGCCTAAGATGACAGGGTCGAAAAACCACCGCTGCCTTACGGTAGCGGTTCTGTTTGGGTTTTTCGTCGAAATTTCGCGGGCAGAATGCCTTTCCCCGGCGGGCCGGAAGTAGCGGCACCCTAATGCAGACGGGACAAAGGGTAGCCGTTGCGGGGATGGTTATCTCCGGCTCGCTGGCACTGATCAAGATCACGGCCGGAATGTCCGGCAATTCGACCGCGGTTGTGGCCGACGGCTTCGAATCCGCGGCGGATGTGGTCGCTTCGGGCTTCGTGCTCTTTGGCCTCACCATGGCGGCCAAGCCAGCCGACGACGAGCACCCGTACGGGCACGGGCGCGTGGAAACACTGACCGGTCTGTTGATCGGCCTCGTGCTTACGCTGGGCGGCGCGCTGATTTCCTGGAATGCCATCCGGCGTGTCGGCGAGACGCACGAAGCGATCGCAGCTTTCGTAATCTGGCCGCTGCTGTTATCGCTTGCCGCGAAGGCCGGTCTCGCGGCCATGAAATTTCACTACGCGAAGCAATTGCAGAGCGACGCGCTCAAGGCGGACGCGTGGAACGACGCTACCGACACGGTATCGGCGCTCGCCGCGCTCACAGCAGTAGGACTCGCGCTCTGGGACCCGGTGCGTTTCGTCGAGGCCGACCGTTATGGCGGCTTCGCGGTGGGACTGATTGTCATCGGCGCGGGGCTGCGCGTGGTGCGCGATACAAGCTCGCAATTGATGGACACAATGCCGGACCCGAGCCTGATCGCAAAGATCCGCGAGGCTGCCTTCGCTGTGCCGGAAGTGCGCGGCGTGGAGAAGTGCTTCGCGCGGAAGACCGGCTTCAAATACCATGTCGATCTGCATCTGGAAGTGGATCCCGATATGACGGTACGGCGGTCGCACCAATTGGCGCACGAGGTGCAGCTTCATATTCGCGAGAAATTGGATTGGGTCGCCGACGTGTTGGTGCACGTGGAGCCCGCTCCTTAGGTTGTCACCGCATATACTGGGAATCGTTATGAATGATTCTCTTTTGCGTGCGTGGTGGTCCCAGCGTCAAGGGCTGGATGGCTCGCTGCGCGGCAAGGCGCCTGCCGAGGTGCTGGCCACCACCGGGTGGGCGCGCTCCGTCGCGGGCATCGGACCCTACCTCACGCTGTTCTCCCGGGCCGGCACTTCGCGCGAAGCTGCCGATGCCGCCGTCGCCGCAGCTGAGATCCACGAACTGCCTACCGCGCGGGGTTGCACCTATGTGCTGCCGGCGCAGGATTTTGCGCTCGGCCTCACCCTGGGCCAACCCTTCCGCGAGCCCGAAATGAATACCGCCCGGAAACTAGGCGTCACGGATAAGGAGATCGATAAGCTCTGCGATGCGGTCCTCTCGGCGCTCAAGAAGGCAACGCTCGATCCGGCCGAGATCCGCGATATGGTAGGCGACGCGGCGCGCAATCTTGGCGACGCGGGCAAGAAAAAGGGCATGGTCACGACTTTGCCCCTGGCGCTGGGGCGCCTGCAGGCCGAAGGCGAGATTCGGCGCGTGCCGGTCAACGGACGGCTCGATCAACAGCGGTATAAGTACATGCGCTGGTCGCCGAATCCGCTCGCCAGATTCAAGATGCCCTACGAGGAGTGCGCCACCGAACTCGCGCGCCGCTATTTCACCTGGGCAGGGCCCGCGACGGTCGCCGAATTTCAATGGCTTTCGGGCATGAGCCAGAAGGCGTGCAAGGCCGCCATCGAGCCGCTCAAACTCGTGCCGCTCGATGCCGGGAGTCCGCGCCTGCTGCACGCCGCGGATCTCGACGCGCTGAAGTCCTTCAAGGCTCCCAAGACGCCGCAGTACACGCTGGTGAGCAGCCTCGACGGCATCAGCCTGCTGCGGCGCGATCTTAAGAGCCTGCTCGACGCGGCCGATCTCGAACGCTCGGTCCCTGTAGAAACCGGCGAGAAGGCACTCAGCGGCCTCGCCGATCTGGCCAGCCACGCGATTCTGGATCGAGGACGCCTGGTCGGGCTGTGGGAGTTCGATCCGGCAGCGGAAGAGATCGTCTGGATCAGCTTCATTAAGCCCGATGCCGCGATGAAAAAATCGGTGGCCGAGACGGAGGTCTACGTGCGCGACCAGGTAGGCGATGCGCGCTCGTTTTCGCTCGATAGTCCGAAGAGCCGCGAGCCGAAACTCAAGGCTATGCGGGCTACCGCCGGCTGAGTCTTTCTCCAGTAGCGCGGCGTTACAATGACCCTTCCGGAACCCATCATGACCAGCAGACGAACCTTCATGCACACGGTGGCGGGCGGCGCCGTGCTCGCGGCCGCCGCGTCCAATAGAGCCGTTGCTGCCAGCGATAAAATCCAGGTCGGCTTCATCGGCCTCGGACGCCAGGGCACCTCGCGCCTCAACGAATTCATGCGCCATCCCGACGTGGTAGCGGCCGCGGTCTGCGACCTGGACAAGACGCACCTCGAAGCCGCCTCCGCGGCCGTGGAGAAAACGCAAGGCCACAAGCCCGAGCAGTTCCACGATTTTCGCAAGCTCCTGGAGCGCAAAGATCTCGACGCGGTGATGGTGGCCACACCCGATCACTGGCACGCGCTGCCCGCCATACACGCATGCCAGGCAGGCAAGGACGTGTTCGTCGAAAAGCCGCTCGCCTATTCCATCGGCGAAGGGCGCGCCATGGTGAACGCCGCGCTCAAACACAAGCGCATCACTCAAATGGGTAACCACATCCACAACGACCGGCCGACCTACCGCCGCGTCGTGGAAGTGATTCGCTCGGGCGCGCTCGGCAAAATCACGCGCGTGAATTGCTCTCTGGTCACCGGCGTCACGCCCATCGGCAAATCCTCGGACTCCGCGCCGCCGCCCGAACTCGACTACGAATTCTGGCTCGGCCCCGCGCCGAAGCGTACGTACAATCCGCTGCGCTCTCATTTCACCTATCGCTATTTCTGGGATTACTCGGGCGGCGCACTGATCGATTTCTGGTGCCACTACACCGACGTCGTCCACTGGGCACTCGATTTGAAGGCGCCGAAGACTGTGTCGGCCGCCGGCGGGCGTTGGGGCGTGGACGATGGCGGCGAGACGCCCGACACCATGGAAGTGGTCTGCGAGTATCCCAATCTGTTGCTCACCTGGACGCTCCAACCGCAAGGCCGTCCCGGCTTCGACGCCATGGGCAGCAGCGTGATTTTCGAGGGCTCGGCCGCCACGCTCGTGACCAATTACAATCGGTACGAGGTCTACATCAAAGGCAAGAAGGAGGAAGCGTTCAAACCGCCTGCGGCGAGCATTCCCGATTCGCCCGGCCACATCCGGGAATTCCTCAACGCCATCAAATCGCGCGAGCGTACCACCTGCGATATCGAGTACGGCTTCCGCGTCACCAAGGGCGGACTGCTGGCCAACATCGCGTATCGAACCGGCGAGCGCCTCGCCTGGGACGATACGCACGAACGTTTCACTGGCAAGACGAGTGCGAATCAATACGTCACCCGGCGCTATCGCAAGCCGTGGAAGCTCGCCTAATGCCGCGACGCGGCAGGTGCGCGGCAAGCGCCGCGGAAACCTGAGACAATACGCTACGGTTCACTGAAATTCCAGGATCACCATGAAGAAGCTTCGCATCCTCCTTACCCTGTCTTCCGCCGTGCTTGCGGCAGCCGACTTTCCGCAGGCCGAGATCTCTAACGGCGCCGTCAAAGCCAAGCTCTATCTTCCCGATACGCAGCAGGGCTACTACCGCGGCACGCGTTTCGATTGGTCTGGCCAGATCGCCAGCCTGGAATACCAGGGCCACAACTTCTTCGGCCAGTGGTTCGATCGCTACGACCCGAAACTTCATGACTCCATCCTCGGCCCGGTGGAAGAGTTCCTCTCCAACGGACTGGGACTCGGCTACAACGACGTGACCGTGGGCCAAAGCTACGTGAAGATCGGCGTGGGCGCCATCAAGAAGCCTGACGAGCGCGCCTTCAGCCAATTCAAGACGTACGAGATCACCGACCCTGGTAAGTGGACCGTGAAACCCTTCGCCGACCGCGTCGAGTTCACCCACGAACTGAAGGACACTGCGGGCTACGCTTACCTCTACAAGAAGACCGTCCGCCTGATCGCGGGCAAGCCGCAACTCGTTCTGGAGCACAGCCTCAAGAACACTGGCACGAAGGTGATCGAAAGCAGCGTCTACGAGCACAACTTCTACATGCTGGACGGCAAACCCACCGGGCCGGATTACACTGTGAAGTTTCCCTTCGACGTGAAGGCCACGGCGAACCTCAAGGGCATGGCCGAAACGCGTGGCAGAGAGTTCACCTATTTGAAGGAATTGCCCAAGGGCCCGTCGGTAGCCACGCCGCTCGAGGGCTATGGCGCCTCGCCGAAAGATTACGACATCCGCGTGGAGAACACCGCGGCCAAAATCGGCGTACGCCAGACGTCGGACCGGCCGCTCTCCAAATTGTATTTCTGGTCGATCCGCAGCACCGTGTGTCCCGAGGCTTATATCGACATGCGCATCGAGCCCGGTAAAGAGTTCACCTGGCGCATCACTTACGATTTCTACACCCTACCCGAATCGGGAGCCAAATAATCATGAAACAGATTTCGAAAGCACTCCTCAGCGCGGCTGCCATCGCCTGCATGTTGTCCGGCATTTTCGCGCTGCCCGCCCACGCCGCCAAGGGCGACTACATTGCCTACGTCGGCACTTATACGCGCCCTAACAAGAGCAAGGGGATTTACGCCTGGAAGTTCACCGCGTCTACCGGCAAGCTCACGCCCATCGGGTTGGTCGGCGAGACCGCCAGCCCGTCATTCCTCGCGGTGCATCCGAACCAGAAGTTCCTCTACGCGGTGAATGAGGTTGGCAACTTCGAAGGCAAGAAGGCAGGCAGCGTCAGCTCGTTTGCCATGGACACCAAGACGGGACAGTTGAAGCTGCTCAACACCGTGTCCACGAAGGGCGACGGTCCCTGCCATCTCGCGGTCGATCCCTCGGGCAAGTGGCTCTACGTCGCCAACTATGGCGGCGGCAGTGTGGCGGAATATTCCATCAAGTCCGACGGTTCGCTGAGCGAAGCGACGAACTTCGTTCAGCACAGCGGCTCCAGCGCGAACAAGCAGCGCCAGGCCGGTCCGCACGCGCATTCCACCGTGTTCTCGCCGGACGGCAAGAGCGTGTATGTCAACGATCTCGGGCTCGACGAGATTCTCTCCTATAAGGTTGGAGGCATGACGCCCAACGATCCGCCCTTCGTGAAGATCGCCCCGGGTTCGGGTCCGCGTCATCTGGCCTTCACGCCGAACGGCAAGTTCGCCTACGCGCTGACCGAAATGACCGGCAGCGTCATCGCCTTCAAGTACAACGGCGGCAAGTTCGAGGAGATACAGACCATCCCTGCCGCCGAAGCCGCGCCGAATATGAGCGGCGCCGAGATCGCTGTCCATCCCAGCGGCAAATTCGTCTACGCGTCTATCCGCGGCCTGAATCACATCGCGGTGTTCGCCGTGGATCCCGTCAAAGGGACGCTGACGCAGGTCGAGCGCGTACCGTCGGGCGGCAAGACGCCGCGCAATTTCGCCATCGATCCGACGGGCGCATACCTGCTTGCGGCGCACCAGGATTCCGACAACATCACGGAGTTCAAGATCGATCAGAAGACAGGCAAGCTAACGCCTACCGGCGATACGCTGGAAGGTTTCGCTCCGGTTTGCGTGATCTTCGTTCCAATGCCGTAAACGTGGTGCTCCGATCTTGCGAGCCCCAATCAGAGCCGCGACCGTGAGGGAGCGTCACTAGCCTATTACTCGCGACGCTGTACCGCTCGCTTTACGGTCGCGGCTCCGATTGGCTCTCACCGCATCAGAGCGTCGATACCGCCCAAAGGTAGAACGCATTGTGCGGGCTCCAGTATTCGGTGGTCCGCCAGTCAAACCCGTTCTGCATATCGAGGATGGGCGCGTCCTTGGCGTTCCCGGCGATGCCGTTCATAATGCCGCCGGGAATCAGGCCGACGAAGCGAGAGTGCGGATATGGATTGCGCATGCCCTCGCCCGTCATCAGGCACGCGCCGAAGGGATTCGCCCCCATCACCCATTCCAACTGGCGGTACGCCAGGTCGCGATACTCCACGCGCCCGAACACATGTGCCGCCTGCCCGAGCATCAGCGCATAGCACTCCAGGTGCGACGTCATGCCGAGCCACCAGAACTGCTTGCGCACCGGCATGAAATATCGATAGGTCATCTCACCGGCTAGCGGCCGGTAAGTCTCCACCGTGGGCGATCCCATGAACACGCCGAACGGCACGATGCCGTACGCCGAGTGCGACGCCATCGGCAGCACGTACTCCTCCAGATGCATGCGCAGGGCGTCGCGCCAGTGTTTCGCGTTCGCATGTTCGGGTAGCGCCCGCGCCAACTCCAGCAGGGCCAGTGGGGGCAGCGCCGAGTGCACGGCGTCGGTATACGGATTGCGATCGCGGTCGCTCACGCGCCAGTAGCCGCGGATCTCCTTCTGCGCTCCCACGAATTCGGTGGACTGGAGCGCGAGCAGCGCGCTGCCCGCGCGCACCGCTTCCGCCGTGTGTGCTTCCGACCCCGTGGCCGCGCGCATTTCGAGCGCAGCCAAGACCCACCACGCCAGTTCGCCGCTGCCGCCTTCGCGCTGCGACGCCGTCCAGCAGCGCTGTGCCGCGGTCAGGCACTGCTTTGCATAGGCCGCGTCGCCGGCCTTGAAGGCCTGCGCTGCCATGGCCTGTACTACGATGAACATCGCCTGATTACGGCCGCGCTTCGCCGGATTCAGATAGCGGTCATCATCCGTACCGGGTCGGTTATCGGTCCAGTGATTGTCGCTGTTGTCGCCGTTCAAGCCGCCGGCCACGTCGGCCCATACCAGGCCGTCGGCGTCCTGCATCTTGAGGAAGTAGCGATTGCCCCAGCGCACTTCCTCAAGCAGCGGAGCCACGCCGCCAGCCGCGGCATCCCACTCGGCGCCCGGGTTGCGCGCCACGCGCAGCAGGCCGATGGCATTGAGCATGGTGGCGTCCATCCATTTGCGTAGGTCGCCCGCATCGTGCCAGCCACCCGTGGTGTCCACACGCTCACCGTTGTCGCGCCGCCGCGCGTCGTCCAGATGGCAGGCTGGATGCACGCCCGGCACCGCCACGCCGCAGCGCTGGTAGCGATAGTAGCCCGCCACTTTCGGCAGCGTGCGGCGCCACACGTCGGGGCGTATGAAGAAGGGCGTGGACAATTCGTCGGCAATCGAAACTTGATACATGCCTTCGCGAGTGATCTCGCTGAAATCGCCCACCAGGCAATCGATCACGTCGCTGGTATCGCGCTTCAGCGGCAGTTTCTTGCGGATGGCGCCGGGGCCGTTGCCGATATCGCGGATCTGGAATTCGGCCGGACCTTCGTCGCCGGAGTAGCGGAAGATCACCTTCTTGCGCGCGCCCGGCAGAAAGCCCAAATGGTTAAGCGCGATCGCAGGCGCCTCGTCCGGCATCATCGATTCCACTGCTTCTTCGCGCGGAGGGCCGGTCTGTGCGAGCAGCGCGGCTGCGGGCGAGGCCAGCCCCCAGCCGAGAAAACTACGGCGTTTCATACAGCCAGCCTAACTCCTAGCCTGTCCTACTGCACGCTTATCGTCGTACTCAGCCCATTCCATTTCTCTGAGGGCTGCTCTCCACCCACCGAGATCTCCGCTACGCCTTGCGACGGCAGTTCCCTCGCGGGCAGCGTCAGCTTCACGATTTTGCGTTCGCCAGGCTGCAGCATCACGCGCTGGAAGCCCGAGAGCGAACGCACGTTGTCGTGCTTCACATAGGCCTGCACCACCTCTTCGCCGGCCACCTTCCCCGTATTGCGCACTTCCACCGTGAGTGTCACGTCCTGCTTGGATTTCGCTCGCTCCGGACATTCCAGCTTGCGGTAGCCGAACGTGGTGTAGCTCAAGCCATAGCCGAATGCATAAAGCGGCTCGCCCTGAAAATAGCGATAGGTGCGGCCCTTCATGCTGTAATCCTCGAAGGCCGGCAGTTGGTCCGCCGACTGGTAGAACGTCACCGGCAAGCGTCCCGCTGGGTTGTAGTCGCCGAACAGCACGTCGGCGATTGCCGTTCCGCCTGCCTCTCCGGGATACCACGCGTCAACCAGGGCAGGCACATGTTCACGCGCCCAATTGACGGCCACCGCGCTGCCATTCAGCAGCACGAGCACCGTAGGCTTGCCGAGCGCGACCACCTGCTCCATCAGTGCCTGCTGCGCCGCCGGCAGGCCGAGGTCGATGCGGTCGCCGCCCTTGAAGCCGGCCACCGGCACCTTCATCTCTTCGCCTTCCAGGCGAGGCGAGAGTCCCAGGAACATGACCACGGCTTCCGATTGCCGTACCACTTCCAACGCCGCGGGCAGAAGCTCGCGGCCTGGCGGTGCCCACACCAACCGCATATCGGCGTCGTTGATTACCTCGTGGAATTCCACGCGGATCGGGTACAGCTTGCCGGCTTCCATGTCCACCGCTTCGTACGCGTAGTTGCGCTCGTGCGTGTTGTTGCTGCGCGCGATCTGTTTGCCGTTGAAGTAGACTTCGAACGAGTTCATGCCCACGCCGCCGAGCTGGTATTTGCCGCTCACTTTAGGAGCCAGGAAACCCGTCCAGCGCACGCCGAAATTGTCGTCGTCCATATCGGCGCGCGGCGCGCCGTCCCACCATTTGAAATCGACCTGCGGATCCACGCGCGTGAACAGCGGCGCCACATTCGCCACCGCCGGCGCGGGAGTCTTGCCCGGCGCGCGATAGACCTGCCCGTTAAACGAGGCGGTGTTGAAGTACTCGGCCTTTAAGCCGGGTTGCCGGTCCGCGCCGTCGCTGGTGAACAGCATCGAGCCGGGTATCGTCTCCATCACAGGGAGGCCATCGGCAAGTTCGCTGCCCTGCGCGTAGAGGATCTTGGTGCGCGTGCCAAGCTTGCGGCGCAGGCCTTCGAGCGGCGTCACCGGGGTCGCGGGCTCGCCATTGTA
>JBDTPR010000215.1:0-9791 GCA_039932635.1 Candidatus Solibacter sp. | reverse complement strand
GAGATTGCCGCTCGCCCTGAGGAATGGAGGCAGCGTCACATTGAGTTGATAGAGGCCTGGGAAGCCTGGCGCCTGGCCTTTGAACGCGACAGTGCCCTGCTGTCCGCCGACGTAGACCGTGACGTCAGTGTCGGCGCGGTAGAGCGTACCGGAGTTGCCCGCGGTGCCGTCGGTGAGCGTTGGGGAGACGGCGCCGAGTCCGGTGAGGTAGACCAGCACAGTCTCGCCGGCGATCGCGGGTTTGGCGGCATTCACCAGGGTGAAATCGGCGTGCAGGATGGCGCCGCCACCGCTGCCCGATTGATCGAGCGCATAGATTCCGGGCGAGGTCGCGGCCACCGGCACGGTAACAGTATTCGAGTTGGATCCGTTGTTCACTACAATCGTGGCGGTCGGCCCGGTGGTCGCGAAGGGCACGAGGATGTTGACTTGTCCCGGGCTCACGAAGTAAATCGGCGCGGGTTTGTTGTTAACCAGCACGCTGACTCCGTTGAGCGTGGCGGGATAGGGCGGCGCGGCCGTCCGGTTGCTGGCCGCGAGGCCGGTACCATACAACGAAAGAAATTCACCGGGGCATATCGGGTTTCCAGGCGGAGCCGAACTGGCCGCATTGATCACGCCCAGCGGATTGAGGAATACGCCCGTGCCGGTCAGCGAGGGCACCTGGACTCCGAAATAGATTTCGTAGGCCAGTGGATCGTCCGCATGGATGGTGGCGCCGGTGAAGGCATTGCCCGCATCGCCGAGCGCGACCCGGCTGAAATCCACGGTGCCTGTGCCGTCGGCGGTGAGCGCGTAATTGTTGGTCCCGGTGTAATGGAACGCGCCTGCGCCTTGCGCCTTATAGCGCTTGGTCCAGGTGACCTTTCCCTTGCCGCGAGCGGCGAGTGCGCCTGAGTAGCCCAGAGTCGAAGTAGCGTCCACGCGCAGACCCGCTGCAAAATAGGTCGAGTTCCACGAGGCGCTGGAGGCTCCGGCGAGTGCTTTCACGCCGATCAGAATATCGTGGCCTCCGGCGGTGGAAGATCCGCCAATCACGATGTTGCCGTTGGCGGACCAGTAGAGGGTGCGGTTGCCGCTGAGAAGTTGCGCGGTACTCGACGGCCCCGCGGTGAGCGAACCGCTGCCATCGGCAAGCACCGTATAAGTCGCGCCGGTCACCTGCTGCGTGAGCGGCTTTCCCTGCGAGAGCGAGGCCGCGTGCCCGTAGACGGAGATTGCCTGCAGGATTCCAGGCGACGACTGCGCGAGGCCAAATTGGGCGCTGCGCATGTTGGGAGTCGCGCCGCCAGGGAACTCCAGCGTCATGCAATTGTAGGGTCCGGTGAAGGCGGCGCCGGACGCAGGAGCGGGTACGGCGACGAAAAGATCGTAAGTGTTATCTGAGGCCTCGGTGGTGGATCCGACGATCGCCTCAGGCCCAAAACGGGCGTTCACCTTCTGGCCGGTGCGCAGCGGACTGTCCAGCGTCAGGAAACCGCCGGCGTCCATGACAAACGCGCCCGTGCCGGATTGGGCAACGGGCGCGCTAACTCCAGTTAACAGTTGTCCCGTGAACGCATAGCGGCCATTACCGTCGAAAGTTATGGTCCCGGTGAGCGTGCGCGTGTCGGTGAGGCTGCCGGGGTTGACGCCGTCGGTACCAAGGGAGAGATGGCGGAAGTAGTACTTCCCACTGAGACTCTGATTGCTAAGGGTTTGCGCGGAAATCTGGACGACGCTCAGAATTCCCGCGAGGAGCACCCCACTCCATCCCGTCGGTTTAAGCATGCAGTCATGATAAACCCGGCATCGGTCCATTAAGCGCGGTGCAACGAAGGGTACTACGTGTCGAAATTTTAATGCAACTCGTGACGAAAGCGGGGTTTACAATAACATAATCGACGCGCGGGTGACGCGCTCGGAGGAATTCATGGTTGCGCCTCGTTGGATCGTCCTTGCCGGTAGTATTGCCGCCCTAAGCTTTTCCGGAATTCTGGTTGGCCAAACCGCGCAGGACCCGGTCCCGCCCATCAGCGAGTCTCAGGTCCAGGCACAGGAGAAATTCGCCGAACCCGACTGCCCCTACTTCGGTCCCAGCCGCGAGCGCTACGAAACCGACGCCTCGCGACGCAAAAGCGGACTGTCTCCGGTGCGCCGCCTGAGCGCCACCACCGAGTCCGTCACAAAGATGATGGGGTTCGTCCCGGGCGGCAGCCGTACCTACAACTTCGATCAGGCACACGCGGCGGGTTCGATCGATTCCTATATCTTTGCCGACTTCCAGGCCAACGGCATTACTCCGGCACCCAAGACCAGGGACTGGGAGTTCGTCCGCCGCGTCACTCTGGATCTGACGGGCCGCATCCCGTCCGCCGATCGCGTGCTCGCTTTCGTGGCCGACAGCGACCCCAATAAGCGCGCCAAACTGATCGACGAACTGATCGCCAAACCCGAGTGGGTGGACAAGTGGACGATGTATTTCGGCGACCTGTATCTGAACACCGACCGGCGCGGCAGCACCGCGCTGCAACGCTTCCCGACGGGTCGCAACGCTTTCCAGTCGTGGATCAAGACCTCGCTCGCCGAGGGTAAGCCATACAACCAGATGGCAACCGACCTGATCGCCGCGCAGTCCACCAACACTTATGTGGACGGTCCTGCGAATTACCTGGTGGGTTCGATCGTCACCAACGGTCCGACGCAGGACATCATGGATCAGATGATCGCCGGCACGTTCGACACCTTCATGGGTATGGAGCATCTCAATTGCCTGCTCTGCCACGACGGACGCGGGCATTTGGACTCGATTAATCTGTGGGCCACGAAGACCAAGCGCTACGATGCCTGGCAACTGGCGTCGTACATGTCGCGCACCAGCGCCGCCCGCACGCCGGTGGACCCGAGCAACAATAACATTTACTACTGGAACCTGCTCAACAACCAGCGCAACTTCACCACCGATTACACGCTGAATACGCTGATCGGCAACCGTCCGGCGCGCCAGTCGACGGTGCCGGGATGCAAGGCGGGGATGACCTGCTACACGGTGCCGCCGCGATATATCTTGAACGGCAGTGCGCCGGCGCCCAGCGAGGATTACCGCATGTCGCTGGCACGGAGCATCACGGGCGATGTGCAGTTCGCGCGCGCCACGGTGAACTACATGTGGGCGTACTTCTTCGGCCGCGGCATTGTGGACCCGCCGAATACGTTCGACCCGGCGCGTCTCGATCCCGAGAATCCTCCGCCCGACCCGTGGACGCTACAGCCCAGCAATCCACGCTTGCTGAATGCGCTGGCGCAGCATTTCATCGAAGGCGGCTTCGACCTGAAGAAGCTGATGAAAGAGATCGTGAACAGCGACACCTATCAGCTTTCGAGCCGCTATCCGGGGCAATGGAAGGCCGAGTACGAACCCTATTTCGCGCGCAAATTCGTGCGGCGGCTGTGGGGTGAAGAGATCGTGGACGCCGTCACCGATGCCACCGGGAGTAAGCCGTGCACGCTGGTATCGGGAGCGTGCTCCGCACCTGGCTACGCTGCCACCGGTTGGACCGACCTGGGTATGGGGCGGCCTTTTTACGCCATGCAGTTCCCCGACGTAGTGAATACCGAGGGCACCACCAACGGGTTCCTGGACAGCTTCGTCCGCGGTAACCGCGACGATCAACCGCGCGGCGGCGATGGCTCCATTCTGCAGGCGCTGAACATGATGAACGCAACCCTGCTGGAGAACAAACTGGCGCTCACCGGTGCGCTGGCCAGCCCGCTGCTCACTGGCATCATTCAGACGACCGGCGCCAGCAATACCGACGCGGTCAATAAACTCTTCCTCAACATCCTCTCGCGTTACCCGAGTTCGAGCGAAATGAGCACAGCGCTGGCTGCTTTGCCCGCAGGCAACGGCGCCGCGCGAAACAGCGCGATCCAGGACCTGGCCTGGTCGCTGTTCAACAAAGTGGATTTCATTTTCAACTACTAACGGGGGATGCCATGACGAAGGAACAGGAAAACATCAATCGCTGGTTCAAGAAGTACGGTTGGGATCACCAGACCTTCTTCAATCGTCCCCATGCCACCCGGCGCCACTTTCTGGAGTTGCTGGGCACCGGGGTAACGGCGAGTTTTCTGGCGAAGAATCCGGCGAAAGCCGCCGAGGTCGCGACCGCCGGCGCGGTCACCAAGGGCACCGCGGAAAACGTCATCTTCATTCTGATGGCGGGCGCGCCCAGCCACACCGACACCTTCGATTTCAAGATGGTAAACGGCGTGACCCCGCCGACGTTCAACCCCGCCACTATTAACGGCTTGTACTTCCCCACGGGGATCATGCCGAAGCTGGCCAACATGACCGGCGATTTCGCGGTGGCGCGCAATGTGCGGGCGCATGCGGTGGTCCATTCTGTTTGCCAGACGTGGGTGCAGATCGGGCGCAATCCGCTGGCCGCGCTGGGCAATATCGCGCCCAACATCGGCAGTATCGTGTCCGCGGAGAAGTTCCCGCAGCGCAAGCCCAGCGACATCTTCCCGACCTTCCTGGCGCTGAACTCCAACGGCGCGGTCAATCAGGGCTATCTCTCGGGTAAGTACGCGCCGTTCAAAGTGACACCGAGCACCGCAGGCATCGGCAACACCACCAACGCAACCGGCCAGACGCGCTTCGAGAACCGTTTCAAACTGCTCAATTCGCTGGACGCCAACCTGCGCACCAGCGCGCCCAACGGCGTGCCAATGGAAGATTACAACGAGTTCTACATCGACGCCAAGCAGTTGATGTACAACCCAGTGGTGAATCAGTATTTCGGCTACACCACACAGCGGAGCGCCGATTTCGGTTCCACCTCCACGGGCAACGCCATGCTGGTGGCTTCGCAGGTATTGAAAGCCAATCTGGGCACGCGCTTCATCCAGATCACCAGCAACGACGGCTGGGATATGCACTCCAGCATCTACGCCGGCGGCGGCAGCATTCAGACCAGGATCAAGATTATCGACGATGCGCTTTCGGCGCTGATCTTCGATTTAAAGGCCAACGGGCTGTTCGATAAGACGCTGATCGTGATGTACGGCGAGTTTGGGCGCACCACCGGCCCGGTCACGGCGCAGGGCGGGCGGGACCACGGGCCGCAGCAGTTCTGCTTCTTCGCCGGCGGCGGCGTGAAGGGCGGACAGGGTATCGGGCAGAGTGACGCTCAGGGTCGAGACACCGTCGATTTCGGCTGGTCGCAGAAGCGCTATGTCTACCCGGAGGACATCGAGGCCACAATCTACTCGGCGCTGGGCATCGATTGGACTACGGTGCGGCGCGACGATCCCCTGGGACGCGGCTTCGAATACGTTCCGAAGACCGGCGCCTTCCCGTTCATGCCGGTTCACGAGCTCTGGGGTTAGGCTACTTATCGGGGACCTGGTTGGCGAGGCGGCGTCGCTGCTGCTGGCGCATTTCCTCGCGCATGGCCTGCACGTCCTTTTCCAGCTTCTTGGTTTTGGCCGCTTGAAAATTCAGGTCGGCCTTCATTTTGGCGGCCTGCTTCGTCATGTCGTCGCGCTGCTTGATGGCCTCGGCTTCGCGTCGTTTGAGCGCTTCGGCCTCTTCCTTGGCATTCGCATCGACGGCGGGCACTTTTCCCAGGAAGCTGGCCGATTCGCGCAGATCGGGACCCTGTTTCTGATGGATCACCAGCTTCAGGTCCA
Organism: Candidatus Solibacter sp.; assembly: GCA_039932635.1. Lineage (GTDB taxonomy): Bacteria > Acidobacteriota > Terriglobia > Bryobacterales > Bryobacteraceae > Solibacter. Next base: position 4,115 of record JBDTPR010000215.1, on the reverse strand, counting down.
CCTTTGCGGTGGTGCGCTGATAGGCGAATGACCCGTTCTGCAGGCTGGCGGCGTCGAGTTGGATCGCCTTGGGGACGGTCCCATCCTCGCCGATCTCCAGCACTCCGTAGGCAGCATCGCGTACGCCCGCGGAGGTGCGGTCCCAGTAGATCTGCAATTGGCCTTCGCGGTCGAAGGTGGTAAGTCCGAGGGTTGGCGCGGCCACCGCGGCTTTGGCAGGCGCGGCAGCCACAGATTGGGCGGGACGGATCGCGGCCATCACACCCGGCAGCCACATAGCCTGAGTCTTGTAGCCCGCGGCGCCCACCCCCAGTCCGCCTACGATGGCGATTCCCAGGGTCATCCACTTGCGTGCCGCCGACGCGGTCTCCACGCCGAACTTCGGCACTGGTAAATCGGCTGGCAGCATCGTTGTGCCCGGCACCTCTGTGCCTGGCAACTCGGTTCCCGGCAACTCTGTGCCCGGCAACTCGATGACTTCGCGCGGCGTCCTTGCGGGCTGCGATGCAGCGGCCACACTGCCCATCACCACCACAGGCGCAGGCGGCGGCGGAACCGCGAATGGCGATGAGGGCGGAATCGCAGGGGCAAAGGACGAAGGCCGCGGCATCGCAAAAGGCGACGCTGGAGGCGCCGGGGAGAAGGGGGAAAGATCTGGAACCAGGAGCGGAGAGGACGATGCCTCGATCGGAGGAGGCGCCGCGATCGGCTCAAACCCGGCCCCGGCGGGCGACGGGTAGGACGGAATATCCACCGCCGGAGCCAGAGTCTGAGGCCGCAGATTGCGGGGCAGCGGTGCATCCGGCTCGGGCGTAGACGGCGGACCGGCGGGCACCTGTCGCATCGGCAGGGCTTCCAGATGGCATTCGAGGTAAGATGCGGCGCTGTGCACCGAGCCATCCGCCTGGCGGAAGAAGAAGCCGAAGCGCGTGGGCTGAAATGTGTGCGGCCTGAGCACCAGCGCTACCTGCCGCGTCTCCGGAAAGAAACGCTCATGGATGGCAAGGTCAGCGTCGGAGAGGAAGATTTCACTGCGCGTGTGCGAGTGATACCAGCCCACGGGACGGAGCCCGCCGGCGCAGCCATCGTGGGTGGCCAGGAGTTGTGTAAGCCGCTCTTCATCGGGCGGGGACAGCTGAAACGAGGGACCGTAGGCATGCTCGCACTCGAGTGCGGCATGGTCGGCGATCACCAGCGTGTCGCCGAGATAGGAGCCCAGCAGAATGCCGCCGATTTCAGCGCCGCCGCGCGGCAGCGAGAAGAACGCGTCGGTCACCGCGAGCCGTATATCGTCCAGCACGCGGGCCGATGTTTCGATCGTAAAGGGGCACTCCGGCACACTCCAGCTAAGTGCCGCGCCGTCTGTTCCACTCTCGCTCATAGGGTCCTTCGCATCTATGATTGTAGGCGATCGGATTGTAGGCGATCGCAGAAAATGGAGCATTTGGCGTTCGGGCAGTGTCCCACAGTTAACCTTGGATAAGTGGGCCGAGTGCGAGGTCCGCACTCGGAAAGCATATCCCGGCAGCTTTCAGCAGGCCTTTCCAGACAGCCTCAGCGTGCTAGAATCTCTTGGACTTTTTGGGAAAGCGCCTCGCGGCTGAAAGGCTTCGCCAGAAAATCCACGTTGGAATCCAACACACCGTGATGCACCACTGTATGTTCGGTGTAACCCGAGAGGTAGAGCACTCTGATCCCGGGGCGGAGAACGACCATCGCGTCCGCCACCTGTTTGCCGCTCATATTGGGCATCACCACATCGCTGATCAGCAGCGAGATCTTGCCGGAGTGAGTGGCGGCGATGCGGATCGCCTCATCCCCACCGCTGGCCGTGAGGACTTTGTAGCCGAGATTCTTGAGCATGCGGGCGGTCAGCTCGCGCACCTGGGTTTCATCTTCCACCAGCATCAGGGTCTCCCCGCCATTGGCTTTGGACGGCTCGGCATCGCGTTGGTAGCCCTCCGCGGCGGGCTCCAACACACGCGGGAAGTAGAGTTTGAAGGTAGTGCCCTGGCCGGGTTCACTGTAGACCCAGATATCGCCGCCGCACTGCTTGACCGTGCCGTACACCGTGGCGAGGCCCAAGCCCGTGCCCTTGCCGCGCTTCTTAGTGGTGAAGAAGGGTTCGAAGATGTTCTGCCGCGTGGCCGAATCCATCCCCTCTCCGGTATCGCTCACGGCCACCATGACGAAGTCGCCTGGAGTTACACCCATGTGAGTTTTGATATAGGTGTCGTCGATCTCCACATTCGAGGTTTCAATGATGATGCGGCCTCCGCCGGGCATGGCGTCGCGGGAATTCAGCGCCAGGTTCACAATTGCCTGCTCGATGTGATGCGGATCGGACCGGATGTTGCCGGCATCCGGCGCCAGGTTCATCACGATCTGTACATCTTCGCCAATCAGGCGGCGCAGCATGTTCTCCGTCTGGCCCACCGCTTCGTTCAGGCTCATGACGCGCGTTTGCAGGATCTGGCGGCGGCTGAAAGCCAGCAGCTGATTGGTCAGCGCGCCCGCCCGATCGGCGGCTTTGAGGATCTCCTCGGCGTAACCGCGCAGCGGATCCAGGGTGGAAAGCTCATCCAGGATCATGCGGTTATAGCCGGCAATCACGGTGAGCATGTTGTTGAAGTCGTGAGCCACGCCTCCGGCGAGCCGGCCTACGGCTTCCATTTTCTGCGACTGCATCAACTGTTCTTCGAGGTTCTTGCGCTTGGTGATGTCGCTTATGAAGGCGATGCCGAAAACGCCTTCCTCGGTCTTCACGGTACTCAGGCTGACCTCCAGCGGGAACTCCACACCGTCGCGGCGGCGTCCGGAGAGATCGAGGCCGATTCCCATGGGACGCGCGCGGGGCCGCTCGAAATATTCCTCGCGCTGTAGTCCATGGGCGGCCCGTTTGGATTCCGGCAGCAGCAGTTCGACGCGCGCGCCGAGCAGTTCCTTTACCGAGTAGCCGAACATCTCGCCGGCGCGGCGATTGGCCAGCACAATGCGGCCACCGCGATCGATGCAGACGATGGCTTGCGAGGCGGATTCCAGGAGGGCAACTAATAAACCCTCGGACTTATGGAAGACGCCGGGGATGTCTGGGGATGATTCCAGTGGAGGGGTATTCGAGTCTTCGATCATGGCAGATCTATCCGATTAAACCGGCCAAATGACATCGGCCGGTATGAATACTTGAATTGAAGCAGGAATATCTGTGAAATGGTAGCCCTTTTGGTGCGGAGAAAGCCAGAAAAATGCTGCGGATATACGTAACATCCAAATACCCGCTCCGGTCGCCGGGCGTCGGTATAATGAAATTCGGATGCCCAAAGGGAAAGATCTCGAGCAGCGCCTGCAGCGTACTGAGCAGCAGCTCAACGTGTTCCAAAGGGTCAGCCGCCTGATGGTGCGCGATCTGAGCCTGTCAGACGTGTTACAGGGCATTGTTTCGCTGGTAGTTGAATACACTCATTGCGATTCGTGCCTGATCTACCTTCTGGATGGCGAGGATCTGGTGCTTTGCGCGTCCAACACGCCGCATCCCTCCACCATCGGCAAGATCCGCCTGCGTTCCAACGAAGGACTCACCGGCTGGGTGGCGCGCGAGCGGCGCCTGCTGGCAATCTCGCGCGAGGCGTACAAAGATCCGCGCTTTAAAACCTTCGGCGAACTGCCGGAAGATAGCTTTGAAGCCTTCCTGTCGGCGCCGGTGATCGCGCGCAATCGCGTGGTGGGCGTGATCAATGTGCAGCACCGGCCAGCCCACCAGCACAGCGGCAGCGAGATGGAAGTGCTGGCGACGGTCGGCGAGCAGGTAGGCTGCATGCTGGTGTTGGCCCGCATGTCGGCGGACGCGCTGGAATCCGCGAATCACGTGGAGTTGGTGCTTTCATCGGGCCCGGTGGCGATGAAACAATAGGGACATCGTGACTAAATCCCTCGGCTGGCTAGCATGCGCTTTCGGCGCAGTGACTGCGTGGATCGCCTTGACCACTGCGGTTCCGGGAGCGGCGGCGCAGGCGCCGCGCTGGCGGATGCAGTATTTCTACGACCAGAGCAAGACGGAATTGTCGCTCCATGATATACAGACTCCGTCGGCCAAACGCGGCTTCGCTGTCACGCTG
>JBDTPR010000214.1:0-9792 GCA_039932635.1 Candidatus Solibacter sp. | reverse complement strand
CTGCTTGGCGATGTAGGCGGCTTCCACCATGTAGTCGTTGTTGAGCCGGCGGCCGAAACCGCCGCCGGCGCGGACCAGGTGCAGCGTGATGTCCTTCTCGGTGATGCCGCAAGCCTGGGCGGCCATACGGCGGCCGTTGCCGGGGATCTGGCTGTTGGACCAGATCTCGAGCTTGCCATCCTTGAAGCTCGCGCTCGCGCCCTGCGGTTCCAGCGGAGCGTGCGCGATGAAGGGATAAGAGTAGGTGGCTTCCACTACTTTGGTGGCGGATTTCAGCGCGGCCTCGGCATCGCCATCGGCGCGAATCGTGCGCTGCGGAGCGCCTTTCGCCATGGCGTCGGCCTTCTGGGCCATCTCCGTGGAACTGCCGGTATTGCGCGGACCCTCGTTCCAGGTGACCTTCAACTGCTTGCGCGCGGATTGCGCGTGCCACCAGGTGTCGGCAAGGATTGCGATGCCGTTTTCCAGGCCGGGATCGCCGGGAAGCACGGCGTCTGTGATGTCGGGGCGCTCCACAATGAAGGCCTGGCGCACGCCGGGCAGCTTCTTGATTTCATCCAGATTGGCGCTGACCACTTTGCCGCCGAATACGCCGCACTTTTCGAAAACGGCGTGCAGCATGCCGGGCACTTTCACGTCGATGCCGAAGATCGGCTTGCCGGTGACGATGCCATGCAGATCGCCGTTGGGCACCGTGTGTCCAATGATTTTATAGTCCTTCGGATCTTTCAGCTTGAGGCCGGCGAACGCGGGCGCGGGCATGGCGGCCACTGCGGCCGCAAGCTGCGCGTAGGGAACGGACCGGTTGGAAGAGGCGTGCAGAACTTTGCCAGATTCAGTGGTCAACTCGGTTTCCGGCACGTTCCACTGCTTGGCGGCGGCGCTGACCAACATGGCGCGTCCGGCCGCGCCCACCTGGCGCATCGGCGTCCAATTGGTGGGCGTTGCGGTGCTACCGCCCGAGATCTGCGACTGGTAGCGGGTGTCGTCGAAGTCTGCCTGTTCGATCTTGACGGACTTCCAATCGACGTCCAGTTCCTCGGCGATCATCATGGGCAGCATGGTCTTTGCGGCCTGCCCAGATTCGGGATTCTTGGCGGTGATCGTGACCGTGCCGTCGGCGTTGATGCGGATATAGTTCTTGAACTCGGGCGCCGCGGGCGGAGGACCGCCGCGACCCTGCGCCTTGGCCTTGGGTGCTTCGACGAGGCCGAACAGCAGGCCTCCGCCGGCCAGCGCGGTGACTTTCAGGAACGAGCGACGATCGGTCGAGATTTTTTCTGTACGTTTCATATCGCCTCCTTAAAGTACCTTTGTGCCCGTGTTGCGGGCCGGTGCGATGCTGGCCAGTGAAGCCGCCTTGTGGACGGCCGCGCGTACCCGGATGTAGGTGCCGCAGCGGCAGAGATTGCCGTTCATCGCGGCGTCGATATCTTTATCGGCCGGCTTGGGAGTTTTGGCGAGTAGCGCTGCCGCGGACATCATCTGCCCAGCCTGGCAGTAGCCGCACTGAGGCACATCGATCTCCTGCCAGGCGAGCTGCACGGGATGCGTGCCGTCGGCGGAGAGGCCTTCCAGCGTGGTCACGGCCTGTGTGCCCACGGCCGAAATCGGGGTGAGGCAGGCGCGTACCGGCTTCCCGGCAACGTGTACGGTGCAAGCGCCGCACTGGCCGATGCCGCAGCCGTATTTGGCGGCTTGCAGGTTGAGCATGTCACGAAGCACCCACAAAAGGGGCATGTCTGGGGGAGCGTCTACACTGCTCGAAGTTCCGTTTACAGTAATTTTGATAGCCAATCGGGTTCCCTCCGGTTGGAACAATTCTATCCTATTTTGGGGGGTGCCACGGACGCTAGCCGAGAGCGGCCTGCGTCTTCTTGGGAAGCTTGGCGAAAACCAAGTCATACGCATTGCGCAGAAGGCGCTTCAACTCGGGGCGAGGGATGGTATCCTCGCTATCCACTGCCACCCACTGCGCTCGCGCAAAGTAGGGCGCGGGCGACACGCCTTCGCGCTCGCAGAGCTCGGTGAAGTCTTCCGGCGAGCATTTGAAGGACAGCCAGTGTGCGGCTGGCTCCAGGTTGGCGAGGGCGTACATCTTGCCGCCCACTTTGAGCACCAGATTGTCGCCCCACTGCACGGTTTCGGTGGTGTGGGGCAAGCTCAGACAATAATTTCGTAGCCAGGCGACGTCCATCGATCCCAGGTTAGAACGGTTGCCATGATAATGGTAGCCATGAATTATTCCGCACTCGAAGAGAAGATCCAGCAGTTGCTCCATTCGCGACAACGTCCGGTCGCGATCGCGTTCACCGGGACTGTGCCTGAGGGCGTGGCGAAGTTCGAGGGCAGCGAGCCCTCATCGTGCAGTTACTGGAAACTGGCGGCGGCTGGGCGCACGTTCTATACGGTGGCGGGAGACCATCAGAACTGCCCGATCGGCGGCTACACGCACAATCTGCTGCAGCCCGAGACCATGCCTCAATTGACCCAGGTACTGACTTTAATGGGAGAGATCGGCTATATCCGGATGGAGGAGATTCCGGGCGTATTTCAGCTCAAGGAGACTCCGCAGGCGGTGGTGTACTCGCCGCTGGGCGATGCGCCGTTGACGCCTTCGGTGGTGTTGGCCTGCGGCACACCCGGGCGGGTGATGTTGCTGGCGGAAGCGGCGGGACGGGCCGGCGCGATGTCCGGCCTGCCGTTGCTGGGGCGCCCGACATGCATGGCGCTGCCCGCCACGCTCGCCAAGGGCACAGTGACCAGCACGGGCTGCGTGGGGAATCGCGTCTATACGGGGCTGGGCGAAGACGAGATGTACGTCACGCTGCGCGGCAGCGACCTGGAAAAAATCGCCGCGGAGATCGATACCATCACCTCGGCCAACCAGGCGTTGACCAGCTATCACGGCGAGCGGCTGGCCACCCTACGCCACGCCTAGGCCCTATTCGGCGACTTTAACCAATTGCTTCCCCGTGCTCTTTCCTTCGAGCATGCGAATGAACGCGCGGGGAGCATTCTCCAGGCCCTCGATAATATCCTCGCGATAGGACAGGCGGCCCTCTTTCAGCCAGTTGGACAGTTGGTGGAGCGCGGTATCGAAGCGGTCGGCGAACTGGCCTACCAGGAAGCCCTCCACCTTGGCCTGACGGACAATCAACTGGCTCAACCAGCGCGGTCCCGTCCCCGGTCTCTCCTCGTTGTATTCCGAGCTCTGTCCGCAGACCGCGACGCGGGCGCGTGTGGCGATGCGCCGCATCACCGCGTCCGTGATCGCGCCGCCGATGTTGTCGAAGTAGACATCGACGCCGTTGGGGCAGAGCTCGCGCAGTTTGGCGTCGTAATCCTCAGTGGCGCGGTAGTTGAAGGCGCCGTCGAAGCCGAGTTCGTCGATCAGGTACCGCACTTTTTCGTCGCTGCCCGTGATGCCGATGGCCCGGCAGCGCTTGATGCGCGCAATCTGGCCGACAATCGAACCCACCGCGCCCGCCGCTCCGGAAATCAGCACCGTCTCGGCGGGCTGCGGGCGGCAGATATCGAGCAGCCCAAAGTACGCCGTGAGGCCAGGCATGCCGAGAACGTAGAGCGCCGTGGAAATCGGCGCCTCGGCGGGGTCGATCTTGCGCAGGCGTTTGGCGGAAGCTACCGCATAGGCCTGCCACCCGAGCATGCCTTCGACGACGTCCCCGGGAGCCAGCCGTGGATCGCTCGATTCCACCACACGGCCTACCACGCCGCCTACGATAACTTCGCCTAATTCCAAACCACGCGCGTAAGTAGTAATCCCGGTAAGCCGTGAACGCACATACGGATCGACCGATAGAAACGAAGTCTGGACCAGCACCTCCCCACCCGATGGCTTGGGTATCTCGGATTCGGCGAGTTGAAAGTCCGACTCCTTAGGCACACCGGTCGGGCGGGCTGCCAGAACGACCTGGCGATTGACGGCCATGGCTCCACCGTAGCATTCCAGCCCCCCCCCGGTCGGTACAGATAAGAACCAATCTTCCTCCAAATGTTGCGTTTTTCATTTGAACTTAACTATAGTTAAGCCTATGGTGTCTACGCACACCCCGCCGACGGACTCGCGATCCCTCGCGGATGTCCATTCCTCGGTGGGGACATCGCAGGTGTCTATATGGAAGCGAATGTTCGCTTTCGCCGGGCCGGCATATCTGGTTAGCGTGGGGTACATGGACCCGGGAAACTGGGCGACGGACCTGGAAGGCGGCGCGCGCTTCGGATACTCCCTGCTGTGGGTGCTCGTCATGTCTAACGCCATGGCGGTGCTGTTGCAGACACTGAGCGCGCGGCTGGGGATTGTCCGCGGACGCGATTTGGCGCAGGCCTGCCGGGAAACCTATCCGCGCGCCATCAATCTGGCACTTTGGGCGCTGTGCGAGATCGCGGTAGCGGCCTGCGACTTGGCGGAAGTGATCGGCGCGGCCATCGGTTTGAACCTGCTGTTCCACATTCCGCTCCTCGCTGGGGTGTTGATCACTTCGGCGGATACCCTGCTATTGCTATGGTTCCAAAGCTTCGGCATACGCACCATCGAGGCCGTGGTGCTGTCTCTGATTACGGTGATCGGCGCCTGCTTCTGCCTGGAGATTTTCTGGGCGAAACCGGCGATCGGCGAATTGGTGACGGGCTTGGTTCCCCATTTGAATCGCGACAGTCTGTATGTGGCGATCGGCATTCTGGGGGCGACGGTGATGCCCCACAATCTGTACCTGCATTCGGCGCTGGTGCAGACGAGGCACCACGGCCAGAGCGAACCGGAGAAGCGCACGGCGTGCAAATACAACCTGATTGACACCGTGGTGGCGCTGAACGCGGCACTGCTGGTCAACGCGGCGATCCTGGTGATGGCGGCCGCGGTGTTCTTCAAGCGCAATATCGTGGTGACGGAGATTCAACAGGCGCACCTCCTGCTTGCGCCCCTGGTGGGCGCGGGAGCAGCGGGCGTGCTTTTCGCGGTGGCGCTGCTGGCGTCCGGGCAATCGTCCACGCTCACCGGGACCATGGCAGGGCAGATCGTCATGGAGGGCTTCCTCAACTTCCGCATGCGCCCCTGGCTGCGACGGCTGCTCACACGCAGTCTGGCGGTAGCGCCCGCGGCGTTTACCATTTGGTACGCCGGCGACAAGGCGACCTACCAGATGCTGATCCTCAGCCAGGTAATCCTGAGCATGCAACTGCCATTTGCGGTGATTCCGTTAATTCACTTCACCAGCGACCGGGAACGCATGGGCCCGTTCGCCAACAAGCTTTGGGTGCGAGTTCTGGCGTGGCTCACCGCCGCCATCATCATCGCCTTGAACATGCGCCTGGCATACACCACCATCGCGGAGTGGCTGGAGGCGGCGGACGAGTGGAAGACCCTCGTCTGGATTGCGATCGTGCCCCTATGCGCGGGCTTCCTGTTCCTGCTGGGATGGGTTACGCTGGAGCCGTTCGTGAGCCGCTGGCGCAAATACGGGCGCGCTCCGGTGGAATTGCCGGAGCCTGGCCAGGCCGCCGAAGCACCGGTCTACCGCCGGATCCTGGTGCCGCTGGACCACACGTCCCTCGACCAGCTCTCCATTACCCACGCCGCCGCGATGGGCAAACTCTATGGCGCCACCATCTACCTGCTGCACGTGGAAGAGGGGGTCACCAGCCAGGTATACGGGCGCGAGTCTTCCACGGCGGAAGTCGAGCTGGGTGAGCAGTACCTGGAGCGGATTGCGCAAGGCCTGCGAGATCAAGGGGTTGCGGTAGAGACAGCGATTGCGCACTCGTCCTCGCCCACCAAAGAAATCCTGCGATACGCGCGTGAAATCGAACCCGATTTGCTGATTATGGGTTCGCACGGGCACGGCGGGCTGAAGGATCTGATCTTCGGCACCACCATCAGCCCGGTGCGGCACCAGCTCGACGTTCCCATCCTGATCACCCGTCCCGGCCGCCCCGGCAAGCGCTGAGGCGGCATAGTCGACGCTGGGACAGGCTGTCTCAAAGCCTGTGTCACAGGGAAACAGACAAATATTTGGTGACAAGCTAACCCTTGTGGTATCAATAGGATTAGGTGGCAGTTTACCTGCTCTTATAAGTCGCGTGAAGCGCTATTTCATTCTCGCCCTGGTTGTGGCCTTGAGCCTCGCGACGCTCCAAAGCGCGACGCTTGAGAAGCTCACGCTGGACGACATGATCCTGCGCAGCACCGCCATCGTACGCGGAAAAGTGACTGCGTCGTGGGCTGCCTACACAGGTTCCGTGATTTATACGCACTATCAAGTCCAGGTGATTGAGCAACTTAAGGGGTCACCGCGAACGACTGTGGACATCATGACCCCGGGTGGCACCGCCAAGGGTGTGAAATCGACCTTCTCCGGTTCCCCGGCGCTCAATACGGGCGATGAATTCGTGTTTTTCCTATGGACCAGCAAAGCCGGCATCACCTGGATCACCGGTCTCACCCAGGGGCTGTTTGCGCTGACTCCCGAAGTTAGCGCGGACCGCATGGCCACCCGGTCGGCCAGTCGCGAACTGATGTTGGATCCCGATACCGCGCGCCCGGTGAAGGATTCGGCGCTGAGCTTGAAAATGAGCGTGCTCCGCTCGCGAGTTGCCGCCACCCTGGCGGCACAAGGCGGTGGCAAGTAATGCGTTTCACGCGCATTGCCCGTATCGCCGCAATTGCCCTGGCGTTGGGAGTTCCCGCTCAAGCCTATTACCATTACGTGCACTACGTCTCCGGCGGCCGCACCGGCCCCTTCAACATCCAACAGGAAAAATTCAACGTCCCGGCAGGCGGCACGGTAAGTTTCTTCGTCAATGACCGCGGTCCCGCAGTGTATGCTCCAGGCGACAGTTTCGGCTCGCTGCTGGGACAGGTGAAACAGGCGCTAGCGGCCTGGGATTCGGTGAGTTCGCCCAATCTCCGGGTGGCGTTCGGCGGTCTCGAGACCGATGGCCAAGTATCCAATGCGCCCGGCGGCGATGTGGTGTTCCAGGACCTGCCCCCCGGTCTCTACGGCATGGGCGGGCCTACCTCCAACGGCACGACGATCGTGCGCGGCACGGTGATTCTCTCTAACGACACCAGCGGTGGCGCCGGCCCGAGCTATCTGGAAAATTTCTTCACCACTGCGGTACACGAAGTGGGACACGCCCTCGGTCTGCAACACACCTGGACGGGTAGCGCGATGTCGCAGGACGTTCTGCGCAACACCTCGCGCGCCAAACCCTTCGATGCCGACGACGTGGCCGCCATCAATATGTTGTACGGCGCTGCGGGGTGGCAGAACAACTTCGGGTCCATGGCGGGGACGGTACGCTTCGCCAACGGCACTCCGGTGACGCTCGCGTCCGTGGTCGCTGTCAGCCCCACGGGCGCCGCGGTGAGCAGCCTGACCAATCCCGACGGCACTTACCGAATCGACGGCATTCCGGCCGGCAACTATCTGCTCTACGTACATCCCCTGCCACCCGACGCGGTACCCTCCGATGGCACCGGCCTGCGGCCCCCGACGGATCAGAATGGTGGACAGTTCCTGCCCAACGGCGTCTTCGCCACGGTATTCTATCCGAACACCATCGACCCGCGCCAGGCGACTTCCTTCACCATCGCCGCGGGCAATGTGACGTTCAATCAGAATTTCAACGTGCAGGCGCGCAGCGGCATTCCCGCTTACGATTTGATCACGGCGAGTTTCCTGGATCCGCGTACCAAGCTTCCGCTGTACGACACTTCAAATGTGGCTGGGCCTATTCAAGTTTGGCCCGCCATCGTCAACAACACTCTGGCCAGTCTCTTCGTGAAGGTCGAGGCGAATTCCGGAGATACGCCAATTCCCCAATCGGCCACGCTCCTGGGTGGCTTCGGGGTAGCGAGCGGTGACTACCTGCGGTCGTACACGGACGATCGAACCGGCCGCCGTGCACTGGCTATCTATTGGGGCATGCCGCCTTTCGCGGGCACCGGTCCGCGACACCTGGTGTTGAACTACGGCAACGACATTTTCGTCATGCCGCAGGCAATCAATCTGGTGCGGCGTCCGGCGCCGGCGATCAGTTCGGTGCGCGGCAACTCCGATGGCAGTGTTACGGTTACGGGAACCAATCTAAGCGGCGACAGCGTGGTTTACTTCGACGGAATTCAGGCCGTACGCTCCAGCGCCTTCAGCGGCAACGACCTTCAGGGAGTGCTGACGGTAACTCCGCCGGCCGGAATGAGCGAGCAGCCGACGCATGTCATCGTCTACAACGGCGACGGGCAGAATACGACTTTCACCAAGGACCCGCTGCCCACCTATGTGTACCCTGGTTCGGGGACCCCGCAATTGCAGAGGATCGATCTGACCTCGCTGACCGCCGGAGCTACGGGACTGGTCGATATTACCGCCCAGAATACAGCCTTCGTCGATGGCCAGGTCGCGGTCGGCTTCGGGTCTGGCGACATCATCGTCAAGCGGGTGTGGGTGCTGAGCCCGAACCGTTTGCAGGCCAATATCGCGGTGGCTGAGAATGCAGCGGCAGGCACGTCCGAGGTCAGCGTGATCTCCGGCTTCCAGGTGCTCTCGCAGACCAATGCCTTCCAAGTGCTCCCCAAGAATTCCACCCTGCCGGTAATCAGCGCCGTCTCCAACGCCATTAGCGCACAGCAGACAATTTATCCCGGCGGCTTTGTGACCATTTACGGCAGCAATCTGGCCAGCATTCCCGGCAACGTGCAGGTCACGCTGGGCGATCAGCCGATGACGCTACAGCCCGGCGGAGTGCTGCCGGGTCAGGTGAATTTCTTCATCCCAGCGGGTTTCCCTGCCGGTGTCGCCATCCTCCGCTTGAACAACGGCGTCACCTCGGCCACTCCGATTGCCGCACCCGCTATCCAGAGTGTCACCAACGCCAGTGGCGTGACATACGATGTCTCTCACCCGGCCGCGGCGCAGGACGTGGTCAATGTATTCGTCTCCAACCTCGACCCCTCTGCTGCGTCCAATCCGACTCGCGTGCAGGTCACGATGAATGGCCGCGTGATGGCGCTGCAAAGCCTGACTCCGGCCGCCAACGGGCAGACGCAGATCACGTTTGTAGTGACACAGGGCTTCGGCGGCGCGATGGTGAATCTGACAGTGGTGGTGGATGGCTCCAGCAGCGCGCCCTACGCGCTTACCGTCCGCTAGCGGGTGCCTCCACGTAGTCCTCGAAGTCTCCGGGTTCGTGATACTGTGTCTGCATGAAACCCATCGCACTTGCCCTGCTGCTGGCCGGATTTGCCCTGCCCGCCGGAGACCCTAACGGCTTTTTTCTCTGGAAAGCCGCCGAACTGAAAGGCTACAAGACGTCTCTTGCGGCCAAAATGAGCGAGCAGAAAGTCGCCAGCCAAACCATCGCCAGCCACAGCAACTACCTGTTCATGATCGCCCACCGCGAGGGGCCGGGCGAAGCCGAGTATCATGCCACGCAGGCGGATGTTTTCGTAGTGCAGAGTGGCGAGGCAACCCTAGTAGTAGGCGGCGAATTGGTCAACGGCAAGACGACGGCGGCCAACGAAATGCGCGCCGCGGCGATCAAGGACGGCGTGGAGAAGAAACTCGCCACGGGCGATGTGGTCACCATCCCGGCCAAGGTCCCGCATCAACTCAAGATCGAAAAAGGTAAAGAGTTCACCTACTTCGTTGTCAAAGTCACGCAGCCGTAGTCGCCGGCCCGGTGATGCCGCGCGCCACGCGCACCACGGCGTGCGCGCTGCGCTCCGCATCTTCCAACGTAGTGGCCCAAGACGAAACGCTGATCCGCATTGCG